>JBILDG010000114.1:0-6203 GCA_044352715.1 Chthoniobacterales bacterium
GACCTTGCCTCTCAGGGAAAGTCCGTATCTCGAAATGCTCTTCGAGGAGGCGAAACTTTCCTTCGAAAAGTCCGTCCAGCTCTTCGTTGGTACAGCCGAATGGCGGGCCTTCACCGTCGTTGTCCGGATTGACAAAAAAGACCGACAGCAATCGCCCACCGGGTTTCAGCGCCGAGGCGACGGCTTCGACGTAGCGTTCGCGCATGTTCGGATTGATCGCGCAAAAACAGGTGTGTTCGAACACACCGTCGAACGTGCCTCGGTATTCTTGCGGAAGATCGAACAAGTCACCGAGCACATAAGTTTCGTCACCCACGGGTAGATGCAGGCGGGCGCGCTCGATTGCCAGCGGTGCCACATCAAGTCCGACCACCTTGAGACCACGGCGCGACAATTCGCGGACATCATGGCCCGTGCCGCAGCCGGGCACGAGGACGCGGCCGCTCAAAGCGCCATGCGTGAGCATGTCGAGCAGCACCGGATGCGCCGTTCCTTTGTCCCACGGCGTATCACCTTGTTCGTAGCGGAGATTCCAGTCCATCATCGGCGAATCCATCGCGTGCCCCACGCGACGCTCCATTGGAATTTACGCGCATGCTCACGAATGAGGAAAGGCAGCTCCGTGGAGAACTGCAGGTCGAACGACGGCGCGAGCAGGCGCTTGAGTTCATCCTCGCTGGCCGCGCCATCGCATCCGCCGATCCAATGTTCGCGCGGGGTGAATTCCTCTAGCCACGTGAACGGCGTCGTGAGGATAAGTTGTCCGCCGGGCTTTACCAGATCCGGCAGGCGGTCGAGAAATTGGCGCGGTTCGGGCAAACGGCAAAGCAGGTTGGCGGCGAGGACCACGTCGAATGCACCCAAATCCGCGGGCAACGCCATCGC
This sequence comes from Chthoniobacterales bacterium, assembly GCA_044352715.1. Lineage (GTDB taxonomy): Bacteria > Verrucomicrobiota > Verrucomicrobiia > Chthoniobacterales > JACTMZ01 > JACTMZ01. Next base: position 886 of record JBILDG010000114.1, read on the forward strand.
ATCGCCGACCGCAAATTTTATGCGCGAGACTTCGACGCCTTCCGGCAAGCGGGCTGACGCACGGCCGGTGCGATCCCCCTCGATCGTGTAGACATAATCTAACGAACCGGCCGTGCGGATTTTTTCGGCAGCCGCGATGAAGGCAGCCGAATAATCGATGCCGACAACCTCGCGGCAGGTGCGCGCCAGCTCGAAGGACGATCGCCCGACCGCGCAGCCGATATCGAGCGCGCGGGCCGAGGAGGGCAATGCACTCACGTCCAGTAGCTCCGCGACGCAACTCCGGGCAAAGCCCAGCGCGTCGTGCGGACCAAAGTCGTAAGGCAATACCTCGTCCGCACCGCCATAGTGGAACAGCAGGTATTCGCGGACCAGACGGTCGCTTTCGTAGATGTTGCCGGGCACGCGCGCGAGCAGGCTACTTGAGGAGGCTCTCCATGTAGGCCGCGGGCTGAAAATTTTTCAGCAGCACTTCCACTTTGTTGTCGCGGCAGATGCGAACCTCGGAGGCCGTGACCTCGGGCGTTTTCTCGGGTGAGAAAAGGATGTCGTCGTGCGTCGCGTTCAGGCGATTGGCGAAACGATCGGGCGTGAGGCTGCCGCCGAGATGGTCGCTGCGGCCGGTGGCCAAATGGAACGTCCCGCGGATTTTTTCGTCCTGAATGTCGCGGCCGGAAACCGGAAGCAGCTGCGTGCCGAAACCGAGTTCGCCGAGTTCGCCGGTGACGGGATCGCTGGCGAGCTTGCGGTTGTGCGCTTCGATCGTGGCGGCGTTGCCCTTGATAAGCGTGGCTTTGGTGACGCGGCCACCGGTGACGTGCATCAGGCCCAGCGTGCCGTCCTCGTATTTCATGGGAAACTCACCTTCGGCACCGACCGGCACGTAGTAAATCTCGCCAGCCGGAAGGTTGGCGACGTCGGGTTCGCTGCCGCGGCAAAGACCGTGGCTCTTTTGCGCTTCCTGTTGGCCGAGTTCGAGTTTGAGCGTGTGCTTTTGGCCCTCGACGGTGAAATCGAGTTCGACCCAATCAGCTCGTGTCATGCCGAGACGGAGTTTTTCTGCTTCAACGCTGACGTCGTCGTAATTCACCGCCAGCCCGGAGCCGAGGATGATGTCATTCACCCCGTGCAGCGTCGCACCGCGGAAGCCGTGTTCTTTGGCGGACGCCGTGAGCGGGGCCGTCGCAGAGTAGGTCGAGACGCAAAGGATGAGATCGTAATTCGGGTAGATATCTTTCTCGAGGCTCACTTGTTTGCCTTCCGGGGTGAAGGCTTCATCGGGCAGATCAAGGTTGCTGCCGCCGGTCATTTCATAGGCGAAGATTTCACCGCCTTTGAGACCAAGTTCGGCCAGCACTCCGTTTTTGAGGCCTTGGTAAAACACATCATGCGCCTTGCGCTGGATGGTGAGACTTTCGTCTTGGAGGAATTTGAAACCCTCGATGTCGCGGGGATTCGCGAGATCGATGAGGACGCAGACACGCTGGCCGGGCTGGGGATCGAAGGTGGTCTTGAGCAGACGGCTCAAGCTGAACGGCGGGAAGGTTCGGTTACTCATGATTAATGCAATTGGAGTTTTATCAGCCAATCCGTTACGAATGGAAGCTTCCGGCGGAGTCCACAAAATCCGCGGTCCCCGATGAGCGACGAGAACAAAAATATTATTGCCGTGATTGTGCCGCTCTTTCCGCGCCTGCCGGCTATCCGGCAATCGCTGGTTTCACTGCGGGATCAGACGCGGCAGCCCGACTTGGTGGTTCTTCTCGATGACGGTAGCAACCCCGATGCGGAATCCTTGCACGAGGTCATCCCCGAACTTGAAGTCGAAGTCGTACAAGTGGAGCCGGGCACGGTTTCCGCGGCGGTCAACCAGGTGGTCGAGTATTTGGAAAGCTTCGATTACTTCGCATTCCTCCAAGCCGGCGATTACTACGCGCCGATGCGCCTCGCCAAATGTCTCGATGCGATGGGCGATGAAAAAACCAAGCGTCCTCCCGCCGTCGTGGTGACAGCGATGAATGCGGTGGACGGACGCGGCAATCCTCTCACCGGCGAGGATCCGCGCACGCAATTCCTCGAACGTCTTTGGGCTCCCGGACAAAGCGGCGGAATTCCCGAGTGGCTCGGAGCCGGCAACTTTGTCGGACCAGCTTCGAATATTTTTGCGCGGCGCAACTTTATCGCGGCCAATCCGCTATCCGAGGCGGCCACGTCCTTTTCTTACAGCTTGGCCATTCTCGCCGGGGTGCAGGGTTTGCTGGCCGTGATTGATGAACCCCTCCTCCGCCACCATCCGGGCCCGGAGGAGCGTGAACCCACGTCCAAAAACATGTCGGAACTGCTGCAACTGCAGCTCCACGTCCTGCACCAACTCAAAGACAAACTGGTTTTCTCTTCCGAGACACGGCGCAACTTGGCCACGTTCCACCGCGCGGCATGGAATAATTTGTCCGGACTGCGCGAGGATCTTTTCGAGCAACTCATTCTGCGTTTGGCCTCGGCCCTGCCGCCCGAAGATGTCACGCCCGTGATCGCGGAAATCCAACGTTCGCTCGACGCCCAAGTCACACCGCCCCACCTGCACGAGCTGAAAGCCGGGGCCGATCCGCTCGATCTTGCTTCCTACGCCGCCAATTTGCGTCGCACCCGCGATCAACTGAAAGAATTGCGCGAGGAAAACGAACGCCTCGCACGTATTGCCACCGCCGCGCAGGAATCGGGCTGGGTCCGCTTCGGCGCGTGGATCGGCGAACGCAGTTCGCGCCTCATCATGGAAATGGACGAGCCCGATACCTCAACCCTGCAAACGCCAGATGGAAAAGTTGAGAGCCGTGGCGAAGCCAACCCAGAGCAAATAGGGAACGAGGAGCCAACCGGCCGGACGGCGGACACGGAAGAACGACCGGCAAGTCAGGATAATGGCGGCCAGCAACAAGACGATACAGACCAAGGCGAGCCCGGGACTGCGCAGGCCGAAAAAGAGCGGCGTCCATAGCGCATTGAGCGCGAGCTGCACAAGGTAAAGTCCGAGCGCCCCGCGTTGCTCCCGCCATCCCCCGCAACGCCAAACAAGCCAAGCCGCCACCGCCATGGCGAGGTAAAGCATCGTCCAGACCGGACCAAAGATCCAACCCGGCGGACTCCACGCTGGCTTGGCCAACTCCGCATAGTAACCCGCCGGCTGGATGAAAAATCCCGTCAGCGCCGCGCCAAACGTCAGCACGATCCAACCGACAAGGGCCATCGCGTTCCTCATTTTTGCGCGGGGGCGTCACCCGGTTTGGAACCGGAGAGTTTTTCCACCACGTAGAAAAGCATCGGAATGATGAAAATGGCGAAGAGGGTCGCGGCGAGCATGCCACCGATGACGGCGGTGCCCATGGTCTGACGCGAGATGGCACCCGAGCCGGTGGCGGTCCAGAGCGGCACGCAGCCGAGGATGAAGGCGAAGGCGGTCATGAGGATCGGACGCAAACGCACGCGGGCGCCGGCGAGCGCGGCATCGAAGAGGCTTTTGCCGCTTTCCAATTCCGCTTTGCAGAACTCCACGATGAGGATCGCATTTTTGGCGGCGAGGCCGATGAGCATGATGAGGCCGATCTGCGCATAGACGTTGTTCTCCATGTTCCGCGCCCACAGGGCGAAGAAGGCGCCGAAGACGGCGATCGGCGTGCCCAGCAGAACGCTGAACGGCAGAGTCCAACTCTCGTATTGCGCGGCCAGGATGAGAAAGACAAAGACCAGCGCCAGCGCGAAGATGACAGCGGGCGACACGCCTTCGGCCGCCTGCTTTTCCTGGAACGACATGCCGAGGTAATTGAAGCTCATGTCTTTGGGCATGGTCTGGGCGAAAACTTCCTCCAGCGCGGCCATGGCTTGGTTCGCGCTGTAGCCGGGAGCGGCCGAGGCATTGATCTGGGCCGAGCGATACATGTTGAACCGCATGGTGAATTCCGGACCGAACCGCGTTTCGGTATTGATGAGCGCGGAAAGCGGCACGGAATCGCCGTTGCGGTTGCGGACGTAAAATTGCCCGGCTTTTTCGATCTTGTCGCGGAACTCGCCGGCGGCCTGCACATAGACCTGCCATTGCAGCCCGAAGCGGTTGAAATAATTCACCATCGTGCCGCCGAGGAAGGCCTGCAGTGTGTTGTAGGCGCTATCGATCGGCACGCCCTGCGTCATGGCCATCTCGCGGTCCACCTCGAGTTTGAGTTGCGGCACGGACGGCAGAAGCGTCGTGCTGAGTTGCTCCAGTTCGGGGCGCTTGGCGGCAGCCTCCATGAAAATCTTCGTGTTCTGCGCGAGGTAAGCGACCGGCCCGCCACTGCGATCTTGCAGGACGAAGTTCACCCCGCCCGACGTGCCGACGCCGGGAATGGCCGGCGGGGAAAAGGCGAAGGCGATGCCGCCGGGCAAGGCCGCCAACTGCGCGTTGATACGCCGCATGATGGCCTTGTATTGCAGCTCGGGCCTGGTTCGTTCATCCCACGGCTTGAGCGTGACGAAGAAAAATCCGTTGTAGGTCGTTTGGACCGTGCTGAGCAGGTTGAAGCCGACGATGGTCGTGACGTAATCCACGCCGGGTGTGTCGATCATGATTTTTTCAATCTGCCGGCACACCTCGCTCGTGCGCTCCATCGAAGAAGCATCGGGCAACTGCACGCCCGCATAGAAGTAACCCTGATCCTCCTCCGGTAGGAATGACGGCGGCAAGCGGTCGCCGAAAAAGCCCGCCAATACAGCCGTGAGTCCGAGGAAGCCGAGGCTGAGGACGAGCTTGCGGATGGCCCCGCCGCAGATGCGCACGTAGTTGTCCGTCGCGCGACCAAACATGCGGTTGAACCACTTGTAAAATCCCCCGAGCGGACCACGGTTTTCACCTTTCGGCCGCAGGATCAACGCCGAAAGAGCGGGGCTGAGCGACAAAGCGTTGAACGCCGAGATGCAGACCGATATGGCGATCGTCACGGCAAACTGCTGGTAAAGACTGCCGGTGATGCCCGGGATGAACACGGTCGGAATGAAGACCGAGGACAGCACCAGTGCGATGGCCACGACGGGCCCGGATACTTCCTGCATCGCCTTGAGCGTCGCATCGCGCGGGTTCATGCCTTCCTCGATGTGATGCTCAACGGCTTCGACGACGACGATGGCGTCATCGACCACCAAACCGATGGCCAGCACGAGGCCGAACAAAGACAGCGTGTTGATGGAAAAGCCGAAGAGCGGGAACAACGCGAACGTGCCGATGAGCGAGACCGGCACGGCCAGCAGCGGAATCAATGTGGCGCGCCAACCCTGCAAAAAAACAAAGA
>JBILDG010000115.1:0-6178 GCA_044352715.1 Chthoniobacterales bacterium
GAACGGCACCATCGGAAAGTTGTATGACGCCAAAGTCACACCCGAGATGTTTATCGTTAACCCGGAGGGTGTTCTCATCTACGCCGGTGCCATCGATGACAAAAAATCAACCGATCCGGCCGACGTGGAAACATCCAAAAATTATGTTTCCCAAGCCCTCAACGAAGCGCTGGGAGGCAATCCGGTTTCCGAGGCCACCACGAGCGCCTACGGATGCAGCGTCAAATACTAAGCCGGTAATACTCATCTCGCCCGCCGGTTCCACGCGAGCCGGCGGGTTTTTTATTCCGGAATATTGAGCAGCATCCCCACTTTCAGTTTAGTGGGATCGGGCAGCACATCCTTGTTGGCCTCCGCAATCTTCGGCCACTGACTTGAGTTGCGGTAAAACTTGCGGGCAATTCCGGCCAGCGTATCACCTTTGGCCACCGTGTAGGTGCGAGCCGTTTTTGTTGCAGCCGTCACGGCTTCAGCCCGAGGCGCGCCCGTCACATCCGGTGAAACTTCAGCCGTGATCGGCAAAGCGCGCCGTATCTCCGGCTGAGGCGTTGCCGCGGGAGCCGGCGCGGGCGGTGGTGTTGCAGCGACAACAAGGGTTGGTGTGGAGGAAGGCGTGGGCGCTGGATCGGCCACAGCCCTTGTTCCTGCCTCTGCCGGAGCAGACGGGCCTTGGCGCAGTTCCGTCAGCTGTTTGCGCAGCTCGAGATTTTCATTTTTGAGCCGGGATGCTTCGCGAGCCGGAAGCACTGTGCCGTCGGACAGTCGCGAGACCATCGTCAAACGCAGCCTCTCGACGTAAGCCTTCACATCGGTTGCAAATTGCCCCTGCGGAGCCAACTCGAGATACCGCTCAAAGTGATGCAAGGCACCCACCTCGTTCTTCAGTTGATCTTCATAGACCAGCCCCAAACGGTAGTGCGCCTCGGCCGAGAGCATCGTGCCATCCAAGGCGGATTCATAATACTGCAGAGCCTTCTGGATTTCCCCTCGTACCACGGCTGCGTTGCCATCGCGTATATTGCGCCCGGTTTGGGAAACTGTCAGCACATCGCAACCTGTCATCAAAATGATCGGAGCAAGCGCAAACATGACGCTGCGTGGAAAGGGACAAATCCTTGGGGCTGGTTTCATCATGCGCCGGATGATATGGGTTCAGGCATGCAGAGCAAGGTTCTCATCGCCGCTGGAGTTGTCGCCCTGCTCATCACCGGGTGCACAACACCCAACCGCGAAACCACCGTCCCGAATAAACAACCTGCACCGTCAGCGACCATTCGCTCAGCAGCTTCATCCACCTCGCCGCAAACAGCGATTCGCTCGCGACCCGTCTCAGGCTCTGCCAACACCACCAAAGCCACCCCCCCCGCCCCAACAACGGACATCATCGCCCTTATTCGTGCCAAAGCGACATGGATTGAACCGGGACGCTCGCTTGCTGTCATTCGTAGCAATTCAGAACAACCGGTTCCGCTTTTCCGCCAAGCCATTGTTCTCGCCGAAGTCCGTGCGGCACTGGCTCTAACTCCGGCTCGCCCACAAGCAGAACTCCGGAGAGGTCAGCTCACACTCATATTTTCCGAGGGCACTTCAGCCCAGATCGCCGACGCCATCAACCGCACTATCGGTATTCCCGAAGTTCAAAGACTCACGGTCATTCTCCCGGGCTGAAAAAAGGCGAGGGTCGGAATCGAACCGACGCATAGGGCTTTTGCAGAGCCCGGCCTTACCACTTGGCTACCCCGCCGAGAAAGCGGTCTATTTGACAGCTCGGTGCTTCTTTGTCAAACCCCCCAATCGAAGATTGACGACCTCACTGCGGGGCGCGTATTGTTCAGGGTCACTGCCTCTGACAAAAGCGCATCTCAAACATCAATAAATTTCATGGATTCCTTGCTCCTCGATAAAGCTCGCGAGACAGTCGGAAACGACAAAGTCCTCATCAATCTTGTCTCCCGCCGCGTCCGCCAGCTGAACGCTTCGAGCCGCCCGCTCGTCGAGGTCGACCCCGGCATGGGCTTCATCGACATCGCCCTCAAAGAAATCAACGAGGGCAAAATTTCCGCCCGTTTGCCGGAACCAGCGGCGGCTTGAGCCGCCAGCTTCCGCGCCGGGCCAGCCCGCCATGGGCACGGATATCGTAACCAACCGCAAGGCGCGGCATACCTACCATATTCTCGAAAGCTTCGAGGCTGGCATTTCGTTGCGCGGCACCGAAGTGAAATCCATTCGCGCAGGCTTGGCCAATATGACCAGCGCGTTCGCCCGCCTCGAACGCGGCGAGCTTTTTTTGCACGGGCTCGACATCCAGCCCTACGAACGCGCCAGCCACGAGCAGCACGAGGCGAAACGGCCACGTCGTTTGCTCGTGCACCGCGCCGAGTTGCTCAAGCTGCGCGAAGCTGTCGAACTGCAAGGCTGCGCCCTTCCTGCCCTGCGTCTTTACTGGAAAAAGCAACACGTCAAAGTGGAAATTGGCATCGCCAAGGGCAAGAAAACACCGGACAAACGCCAAGATCTCAAACGCCAAGTCGCGGAGCGTGAAGCGGCCCGCACTGCTGCCGCATTCAACCGCCGCGGAGGCTGAGTTTTACTCGTGGCGCGTTAGCCGTTAAGGTGAATGACTTCTTTCTTCATGAATGCTCCCGATCTTCAACCCTCGCTGGATGAGTTTCTGCGACTCGCGGAGAAGCACCGTGTCGTGCCCGTCTGGACCGAGTTGGTGGCCGACATCGAGACCCCCGTGACTGCATTTGCGAAGATTGCGGGCGATGAACCCGCCTTTCTTTTCGAATCGGCCGAGCAGGATGAACAAAGCGGGCGCTATTCTATTCTGGGCGTTGGTGCCGAACGCGAGTTTGTGGCATCCGGGGCCCATTATGAAATTCGCCAGAACGGCAAAGTGATCCGCGAGGGTCAAGCCGCTGACCCCTTGGCTGAGTTGGAGAAAGAGATGGCGGGACTGCGTGCGCCAGCGGGAATGCTCCATTTCCCTGGTGGCTGCGTCGGATACCTCAGCTACGACTCCATTCGTTACTTTGAGCCGTCCGTCCCGCCCGCCCCCCGAGATCAGATTGGTGTGCCTGACCTTTATTTTTTTACCACGGATCGCGTTCTGGTCTTTGATCACAAAACACGCAGGCTCAAAGTTATTGTCAACGCCTACCCGCAGAATGATCCGGCGGCGGCCTATGAAGGTGCACGCAAAAAGCTCCATGCCCTTGCTGAGTCTCTCCGGCAGCCGTCTTCCATGTGTTCCATTTTCACCGGCGAGAAAACCGAACCGGCGCAAACAGTCTCCAACACGACCCGCGACGAGTTTTTCTCCATGGTGGATCGGGCCAAAGAATACATCCGCGCCGGGGACATATTCCAGGTTGTCCTCTCCCAGCGCTTCGAAACTCCTTTCACCGGCGAGCCGCTTGATCTCTATCGGGCGCTACGCTTCGTCAATCCCTCGCCCTACATGTTTCTGCTCCGTTGTCCCGGATACCATCTCGTGGGCAGCTCTCCGGAAGTGAATGTGCGGGTGGATGAAGGACACATCCAGATCCGCCCCATTGCCGGCACAATCCGTCGTGGGACCACGGAAGCAGAGGATCAAAAAAATGCCGGCGAGCTCCTGGCCGATCCCAAAGAACGCGCCGAGCACCTCATGCTGGTGGACTTGGCCCGCAACGACGTGGGTCGCATCGCAAAGTTTGGCACCGTCCGGGTCACCGACTTCATGACGATCGAACGCTACAGCCATGTCATGCACATTGTCTCGAATGTCGTCGGCGAGCTGTCACCAGACCACAGCACCTTCGACGTCATGCGGGCGACGTTTCCAGCCGGCACGGTCTCGGGGGCACCGAAAGTCAGGGCAATGCAGATCATCAACGATTTGGAAAAAAGCAAACGCTGCAGTTACTCGGGCGCGATCGGCTATTTTGGCTACGATGGCAACCTCAACTCCTGCATCGCCTTACGCACCGTTCTGCTCAAAGACGGAAAAGCTTATGTGCAGGCAGGCGCAGGTGTTGTGGCCGACTCCACCCAAGAGGGCGAGTATCAGGAAACTATCAACAAAGCCATGGGCGTGATGCGCGCGATCGAGCGTGCCCGCACCTTGCAAAACACATGATTCTCGTTCTCGATAACTACGACAGCTTCACCTACAACCTCGTCCAATATTTTGGCGAGCTCGGTGCGAATTTGCACGTCGTCCGCAACGACCAAATAACACTCTCAGCCATCGAAAAACTCGCCCCCGCACGCATCGTCATCTCCCCCGGACCATGCACTCCCCAAGAGGCTGGCATCAGCAATGATGTTATCCGCACGTTCGGCTCCCGTTTGCCCGTGCTCGGTGTTTGCCTCGGACATCAATGCATCGGCGAGGTCTTCGGCGGAGAAGTTGTCCGGGCGGATCGCCTCATGCACGGTAAAACCTCCCCTATCCTGCACCGCGGCGAAGGCGTCTTCAAGGGGCTTCCCTCACCATTCGAGGCTACGCGCTATCACTCACTCCTCGTGAAACGTGCCACCTTGCCCGCTTGCCTGCACATCACGGCTGAGACAGCCGAGGGCGAAATCATGGGACTGCGCCATTGCGACCTGCCAGTGCATGGCGTGCAGTTTCACCCCGAATCGATCCTCACCACGGAAGGAAAGCGCCTCCTGCAAAATTTCCTCGAGCTGTAAGTGTCTTTTGCGCCGACTCTTTGCAAATCGCAGGACGGACGCTAAAGTGTTTTTTATGTTCCCAACCCGGTTATTGCTGGCCGCAGTTGCCGCATCACATTTTTTATCCCCAGAACTCCATGCGGAAAATTCAACCAAGTTGAATGCCGAGGAGGTGCTCAAGGAACTTTCTCTCATCGAAGAGAAAAAAGCACTCGCTGTTCGTGCCGAATTGGAGTCGCGGGTGGACAGCCTGCGCAAAGCGATGGACGGAGGCTACGCTGCTACCATGGTCTTCGAACGCGCCTACCTTTCCACGCAATACGAAGGCGTTACCAATGCCAGTCAGAGATTTTACGAATGGAAGCGGCGCAACACCGAGTTGCTCAGATCTCCCCAACTGCAAAAAGCAGTCCAACTGCACATTCGCTACCTTCTCCTTAGTCTGGATTATGCGCAACGTGAGGATCCAGACTCCAACCTTGCCGACGAATCCTACGCCTACGCAAATGACATTGCCGAAGCTCTTTCCAGCAAAGAATTCGCCAACATATCCGGCCCGGCGGCGCCCCTCTTGCAACAACCAGTAGCCGCCGGCATGTTCGCCAAATGGCTCTCCATCTCGGACTGGCTACCCAAAACCGGCGACTGGGAACCCTCAGCCGGCAATATCGACGGCATCCTCGAAAAAAATGTCCGCATGCCCTGGCGTAAAAAGAAAGACCCGCGGCTCACGAACACCTGGGATCTCCAATTGGCTTTCCATGCCGCCCGCGCGCAGCGTGGCAACCTCGACATTCTTTCCGATCTGAACGACACGATCGGTGCACCCCGTTACCTCTTCGGACGCGCCCGCGAGCGCGCCATCCTCGGCGAACGAGACAGCGCCGTGATGGAGATTCTCCAACTGGCCAAAAAACACCCCCACCATCCCGATTTCACACTATGGGCCGAAGAAGTCCGCACCATGCTCGCCCCGCCCAAGAAACAGGCCGAGAAAAAATAAACATTTCCGCCCCGGGCTTCAGATTTCAGCCATAAAGGCCTCCGCCGACTGGCTAATCTCCTTCCGCTCGGTCGGCGTTTTTTTCGCCAAGGTCTTGAGTGCCATGCCGACGCGCGGGTTTCTGGCGAAATGCCCGGCGTTCCGCGCGTAGAAGTCCCAATACAGATAATTGAAAGGACACGCATCCCTGCCGGTCTTGAGTTCCGGCTTGTAGCGACACCCGGCGCAGTAATTGCTCATGCGTGAAATATAGCCGGAGCCCGCCGCGTAGGGCTTGGTCGCCATGAATCCCCCATCGGCATGCAGCACCATGCCGAGCACATTGGCCGCCATCACCCAATCATGGGCATCGACATACATTTCGAGATACCAGCGCAGGGCCTCCTGCGGACGCACCCCCGCCAGCAACAAGAAGTTCCCCAACACCATGAGCCGCTGGATATGGTGGTTGAAACCCGTTGCGAGCACTTGCCGCAGGCATTGCCGCAAACAATTCATATCCGTCTCTGC
>JBILDG010000116.1:0-6174 GCA_044352715.1 Chthoniobacterales bacterium
AAACGCCGTCCGATTTCTTCGAAAGCAAAGACGATCCCGGCGATCGGCGCATTGAAGGCCGCCGCAATGCCCGCCGCCCCGCCGGCCATGATGAGCCCGCGCTCCATCAAATGACGCGGAAACGCCGTCCACTTGCTCACCAAGTGCATGAAGCACGCGCCCAACTGCACCGACGGCCCCTCGCGTCCGATCGAAAGAAACGAAAACATCCCCAACCCGAGCAGCAACGCTTTGCCAAACGCGACGCGCATCGAGAGCAAGCGGTCGCGCAGCTCACCCGGCCCCGCTTGCAGCACCGCGATCGTCTGCGGAATCCCCGTCCCGTCCGTCCAAGGGAAGACGTGATCGCGCAGCCAGAGAATCAGGGCGAAGCCCGCCGGCATGATGACAAAGACCGCCCATGGTGCCGCGTCCCAGACGACGCGCGATAACTTGGTCGATTGCGCATCGAAGACGGCAAAGAGCAACGCCCCCAACCCGGCCAGGATCGCTCCGATCAGCGCCGCGCCGAGCGCGCGCCACGTGCTATGCGGGGATTCCGGATTCATGGTCGCGCGGCGACATAGAGTAGAAGCGGCATCCTGCCGCTTGTCGATCAAGGTTAAGCGGCGAGGGCGCCGCATCTATTTTAAGCAATCCCGAGGGCGCAGAAGACTTTGTCCACGTGCTGGAAGTGGCGGTCGAGACCGCAGGCGTCTTGCAGCTCGGCCGTGCTGAGCACTTGGCTGATCTCCGGCTCGGCCGCGAGATTGGCCATGAACTCGCCGTCGCCGGCCCAGGTCTTGAGAGCGGCGCGCTGCACGGCTTCGTAGGCTTTTTGCCGCTCGAAACCTTTCTCGGTGAGCTTGAGGAGGACGGACTGGCTCGCGTAAAGACCGCGCGATTTCTCCATGTTGGCGAGCATGTTCTCGGGATAAACCTGCAAGCCCCGCACCAGCTTGGTGAGCAAGGCGAGCATGTAATCCATGAGGACGCAGCCGTCCGGCATGATGATGCGTTCCGCGCTGCTGTGGCTGATGTCGCGCTCGTGCCAGAGGGGAACGTTTTCCATGGCGGTGACGGCGTAGCCGCGGATCACGCGGGCCAAGCCGCTCAGACGCTCGCCGGTGATCGGGTTGCGTTTGTGCGGCATGGCCGAGCTGCCTTTTTGTCCCTTGGCGAAAAATTCTTCCACTTCGAGCACCTCGGTGCGCTGCAGGTGGCGGAACTCGGTGGCCCAGCGGTCGATCGAGCTGGCGGCCAAACCGAGCACGGTCATGAATTCCGCATGGCGGTCGCGTTGCACGACTTGGGTGGCGAGAACGGCGGGACGCAATCCGAGCTTGGTGCAGACTTCCTCTTCGACACGCGGGTCGAGGTGGGCGCGCGTGCCGACGGCACCGCTGAGTTTGCCCACGGCGACGCGCTCGCGCATCTGGACCAAACGCTCACGCACGCGGCCGAACTCGTCATACATCAGCGCCATCTTCAGACCGAACGTGATCGGCTCGGCATGGATGCCGTGGCTGCGGCCCATCATCGGTGTGAGTTTGTGCGCGCGGGCCTGCTCGGCCACGGCGACGCGGACTTCATCCACGCCCTTGAGCAAAAGATCGACGGCCTCGGCCATCTGCACGGCGAGCGTGGTGTCGAGGACGTCGGACGAAGTGAGGCCCTGGTGCATCCAGCGCGCGGCGGGCCCGACGGACGTCGCGACGTTTTCGAGAAACGCGATGACGTCGTGGTTGGTGCGCTTTTCGATCTCGAGGATTTCGGGGATGGAAAACTTCGCTTTGGCGCGGATCTCGCGGGCATCCTCGGCGGGGATTTGGCCGAGGCGGGCCATGGCTTCGCAGGCGAGCGTCTCGATCTCGAGCCAGATTTCGTATTTGCGCTGGTCGGACCACAGCGCACGCATTTCAGGACGGGAATAACGGTCAATCACGGGGGCGGAGCATAGCGTTCGACCGTCGATCGACCAATAACGAATAAAAAACCGCCGACCCTGTGAAGGATCGGCGGTTGTACGACTTTACAGCTGGGGGAGCCTTATGCCCGGCAAACTTTCACCCTTTTGAGGTGACCGTGGTCGTTGAGTTGGACGCGCCCGCTTTGCAGGAGATCCACCATCGCGGCCACAGCCTCACGGCTGTCGCGGGTGACGGATCCAATGGCCGAGACCAGCTCGCCCAAGGAATAACGTGCACGGTTGAGTTTGCGGTATGGATTGAAGGTCTTGTTCTTCATGCTTTCTTCGACACCGCTCGCCCGCGGGCGTTCAAAAAAATTCAAACGTCCGTTTTATCTGTCGGCAAGCCGGCGGCCAGGATTTCCACGTGCCGGTCCGGGGTCACCAAGCCGCCGGAGAAGAGGATTTTGGTGGCTTCCTCGATGGTCATGTCGCAATCGGTGACACGATCCGAGGGAAAAGCAATGATGAGACCCGTCGTGGGATTCGGCGCGGTCGGGACGAATACCATGGTCATTTCACGCCCGGTCTTGGCTTCGGTCAGTCTCCCCGTGGCGAAGCCGAACAGGTAACTGCCGGGCGTGAGGTAATCGACAAGGACAACGCGTTTGAATTTTTTCCCGCCGCCCGCCCCCTGCAGAGAATGGAGCACTTGCTTGGTTCCGGCGTAAATCGCCGACACGACGGGAATGCGGAGCACAAATTGCTCGAATCGGTCCAGCACGCGCCGCCCGATCACATGCGTGGCCATCAAACCGAGGCCGATGAACATCAGCAACGTGATGACAAAGCCCAGCCCGGGAAAATTCAACCCGAAGGCCTTCAGCCACGGCTCGCTCAAGCCGTTGACGATCCGGTAACCAAAGGCCAGCACCCAATAAGTGACCACCAGCGGAATGGCCACCGCGATGCCGGCCAGCAGGCGGTTGCCGAGCGAGCCGAAAAGATGGGCGATGCCTCTGGGTTTGGATCGGCCGGCTTCGGCTTGTTCGGATTCAGTCATGGATGAACCCATAACACGACCCGCCCGGCCAAAGCAAAGCCCCGGCGCTTCAACCGGCCAGACCCGCCCCGGACTTGATCCATTCCTTGATCATTTCGATGCCTTCGAAACCGAAGCGGATGAAAATATACAGCACCACGGCATAGAGCGCCGTGGCGAACACTCCGAGCAAACCGGCAAAAATGCTGAACAAACCGTCCTCCTCGGTCAGCCCGATCCCGGTGAGGAAAATCACGAAGGCCGGGAATGTATTGGTCAACGGAATCGGCAGGATCATCAGGCAAGCCATGATGAAGACAAGCACGCCGAGGAAAGCACGTCCCGCGCGCGAACCGATCCATTGCAAACGCGGACGGATGAGAAACTCGACCTTGCCGAAAAATTTCGTGAAGAATCCGAGCATCGCGTCGATGAATTTGCCGTGCAGCTTCGTCCGCGCTGCCCGTTCCGGCAGCCACGGCGTGGTCCGTCCGGCGATCATTTGCAGGGCCAGCACGACAATGAGAATTCCGAACGGTGTGCTGTAACCCGGCGCCGGCACCGGCAACGCGCTCGGTAGCGAGAGAATGATAAGCAGCACCCCGAACCCGCGGTCGCCGATCCTCTCGAAGACCTCGCCCAAGGTCAGCCCGGATTGTGATTGCTCGCGCGTGAGCAGCGTGGAGAGCGTGGTGGAGAGGTTTTCGCGGTGCATGGACAGGTCAGGAAACCGCGTTTCTTAACAGGCCGCCCCCCCACCGGGCAAACGCCTTCCTTGTCCACCCGCGCCAGCCTCTGTTAGTTTGCCTCCCCTTGTCTCGCGGAATGTCAGATGGCAGCAACAAAGCTTGGAGCGAAGTCCTCGGTCTCGTCCTCCTCGGCGCCGGAACGCTTTTGTTCCTGGCGCTCGTCTCCTATTCGCCGTCCGATGTGCCCTCGTGGCTCTTCTTCAGCAAAGGTGTCGCCGCGGATGGGCCCACCGAAAATTTCATCGGTCCGGTCGGGGCCGTGGTCGCGGGACTGAGCTATTTTCTGCTGGGGGCCGCGTCCTACCTTCTCGCCGTCGTCTTGATCGGCTTCGGCGGGGCGAAATTTTTGTCCGGAGGCCTGCAGCTCAAGCCGCGCCTGTGGTGGATCGTCGCGTTCGTTCTGTCCGGGGCCTGCTTGGCCGGCATCCAACCGTGGTTCCTGCACTCATGGCGTGAGCACTTCAATATCCTCGGCCCGGGCGGCTGGATCGGGCTCGCCCTCGGCCGGTCGCTGCTGGCCGGACTGCTCGGGGTCATCGGGGCCACCATCCTGCTGACGATTCTTTACCTCGCCAGCCTCATTCTCATGACCGGGATGCATCCGGTGAAATTCTGCAAGATGCTCATGGTGGCCATCCCGGCCAAGCTGCGCGAATGGCGCGAGGCCCGCATCGAAAAACGACGCCTCGTCCAAGATGCCCTCGTCGAAGAAGCCCTCGCAACCACGCCGCGGTCCAAACGCAATGGACGTCCCCGCAAAAAGGCGGCCGATCTCGAAGAAACCCCCGATACCCCAGACGAGGAGACAGAGCCGGCCGAGCCCGAGCCGGTCCTCCCCGAACCCCGCATCATCGATACCGGCGCCGTCCCGGCCCCGGCCAAAAAACCGCCGGCCCCTTCGAAGAAAGACTCACCACTCGGCGCCCCTCCCGATATCCATATCGAGAACTACCAGTTGCCGCCGCTTGATCTGCTGGATTCACCCGACTTGGGCGCCCGCCAAAGCGCCGACCCGAGCGAACTCCTCGCCATCCAGAGCACCATCCTCGAGACGCTCAAACAATTCGGCCTCGAAGCCAGCCCGGGCGACATCACCCGCGGCCCCACCGTCACGCGATTCGAAGTCTATCCCGCCCGGGGCGTCCGCGTGGATCGCATCCTCAGCCTCGAACGCGACATCGCCCGCGCCACCCGGGCCGAGAAGATCAACATCCTCGCGCCCATTCCCGGCAAGGACACCGTCGGCATCGAAATCGCCAACAGCAAAAAAATCAAAGTCATCTTCCGCGAGCTCCTCGAGAGCGAGGAATGGTCCAATACGAAAGCAAAAATCCCGCTCGCCCTCGGCAAGGACGTCTACGGACGCACCATCATCGCCGACCTCGCGCAAATGCCGCACCTCCTCGTCGCCGGCACGACCGGCAGCGGCAAGAGCGTCTGCATCAACGCGATCATCGCCAGCATGCTTTACAAGTTTTCCCCCGAGGAGCTGCGCTTCATCATGATCGACCCGAAAGTCGTCGAGATGCAGCACTACGGCAAGCTGCCCCACCTCGCGGCCAATGTCGTCACCGAGCCGAAAAAAGTGCTCCTCGCCCTCCGCTACGTCATCGATGAAATGGAGCGCCGCTACCGCATCTTCGCCAAGTGCCACGTGCGCAACATCCACGGATTCAATGCCCGGCCGAAAGCCGACCAACCCGCCGCCCCTGAACCCGGGGAACAAGCCGAACTGGAGATCGACGGCGAGGAAACCATCGAAGGTATCGAGGACGCCGTCCTCCAGCCGCCGCCGGCCGCTTCGAAGAAAGACGAGGAACTGCCCATCCCCGACCGCCTCCCGTTCATCGTCGTCATCATCGACGAATTGGCCGACCTCATGCAGACCGCGCCCGCCGATGTGGAAAACGCCATCGCCCGCATCACCCAGATGGCCCGGGCCGCTGGCATCCACCTTATCGTCGCCACGCAAACCCCGCGGGCCGACGTCGTCACCGGCGTGATCAAAGCGAACATCCCCAGCCGCATTGCTTTCCAAGTCGCCTCGAAACTCGACAGCCGCGTCATCCTCGATGCCAACGGCGCCGAAAAACTTCTCGGCCAAGGCGACATGCTCTACCTCCCGCCCGGCACTTCCACCCTCGTGCGCGCCCAAGGCGTGCTCGTGACCGACGAGGAAATCCACCGCGTCGTGGATTACGTCGCCGCCCAGGCCGAGCCCAGCTTTGACCCCGGCTTCCACGAGGCCCTCACCTCGCCGGCCGGCGGGGAGGATGACGTGACCGACGAAGACGAAGAGCTCGTCACCAAATGTCTCGAGATCATCAAGCAGGAGCGCAAAGCCTCCACGTCGATGCTCCAGCGCCGCCTCCGCCTCGGCTACACCCGCGCCGCCCGCGTCGTCGATATTCTCGAACAGCGCGGCATCGTCGGACCCAAGGACGGCGCGCGTGACCGCGAAATCCTGGTGGACTTGGACAGCTTGCCCTGATTGG
>JBILDG010000117.1:0-6162 GCA_044352715.1 Chthoniobacterales bacterium
ATTCATGTTTGCGCTGCTTGGTCTGGTTTTCGTTCTCCTCAAGAGCGCCAGAAGCGCTGCCGCAATGTGTGTTAGTGTGAACTTTGTATACTTAGTATTCTTCGCGTTAAATAAACAGGCCTTTTGCAACTACTACTACTTCATCATTGGCAGTGCCTGTGTTGGTGCCGCTGCCGCTTCTAGGTCAGTTATCACTCATTCAGGGCCAAATACAAATGGGCAACTCTGATGGTGCGACCTCTGAGGTTGCATATTCGATGTCGTCGTTGACCTCAGGCCCGAATCTCCGACCAAAAGCCGGTGGATGGCCGAAATCCTGTCCGTGGAAAGGGGGTAGATGCTCTGGATACCCGAAGGATTCGCCCATGGTTTCCTTGTTCTCTCGGAATTTGCCGAGGTGATATACAAGGCTTCACGTTTTTACTCCCCGGATCACGAGAGATGCATTCGATCGGATGACGGCGATCTCGCCATCTTCTGGCCGCTTCAAGGGGAGCCGATCATTTCGCCCAAGGACCGAATGGGAAAAACACTCCTCGAGGCAATGACATGAAACACAAGCAGCTCATTTTTGTCGTCGCATACGAAGCCGAGGCCCACGTGTCCGAACTGTTCGAGCGTATTCGCAAGGCGGGGCTCGAGGTGACCCACGATGTCCTTCTTATCGACGATGCTTCAAAGGACCGCACGGCCGAGGTCGCGCGACAACTTGCGAAGGGCCTTGATACTAGGGTCACTGTGCTCCGCAACCCGGCCAATCTCGGTTACGGTGGAAACCAAAAGCTCGGCTACGAATTCGCCATCCGCGAGGGATACGAGGCCGTGGTGCTTTTGCACGGCGATTGTCAATACCCTCCGGAATTCATTCCCGAGATGACTCGTGCAATTCTCGAAGACCATGCCGACGTGGTGTTCGGTTCGCGCATGCTCGACAAGAAAAGTGCATTGGCGGGCGGCATGCCTCTTTACAAGTGGATCGGCAATCAAATCACCACCGCAGTTCAGAATTTTCTCCTAGGCTCGAAATTTTCCGAGTGTCACACGGGTTTTCGCGCTTACCGGGTTCCGCTCCTTGCCAAGATTCCCTTCCGCTACAACTCCAACAACTTTCACTTCGACGCGGACATCATCATCCAGTTCCATCGAGTGGGGGCGCGTTTCCTTGAGATCCCGATCCCGACGCGTTACGCGACGGAAATTTGCCGAGTGAACGGTCTGCAATACTGCTGGAATTGCTTCAAATCTGGTTTGGCGGATCGTTGCACCCAGATGGAGATTTTCTACAGCCGCAAGTTCGACCTCCAACACCAGCCCGTTTACAAATCAAAGCTTGCTTTGGTCGGCTCAAGTCATGAAGTCGCCTTGCGCATGGTTCCAACCGGTAGTGAGGTGGTTGACCTGGGGGGAGGCAACGGCGCCATGGCGCTCGCGCTCAAAAAAAAAGGATGCCGTGTCACGATCGTCGATACGCATCTCGAGATCGGTGACGAGGAAAACATCAAAACCATACAGGCCAGCGTCGAAGATCTGCCCGAGGTTCCCAAAGCCGAGGTGGTCTTGCTGATGGACATTATCGAGCACATCCGTCGCAAGGAACAATTCTCGCTGCTCGAAAAAATAAGGGTGATGGGCAGCACGCACCCCACCAAAGTCGTCATCAGTGTGCCAAACTCAGTTTTTCTGCCTGTGCGCATAATGATGATGTTCGGGCGGATCAACTACGGGCGCCGGGGTATCCTTGATGAGACGCATGCTTTTCTTTTTACCCGTCACTCGCTGAAATCGCTCCTGCTCTCCGCGGGATACAAGCTCGGCAAAGTTGAATACACGGCCGCGCCGATTTCCTTTGCTTTCCCGGCTCTCCCGCGACTCTCACAGATGGCGGCCGCTTTGCAGCAGAAACTGGCGCGCATGTTGCCGGGTTGGTTTGCCTATCAGATTGTGGTCGAAGCGTTCCCCACAGCGACGGTGACGGCTCTTTTGCAAGCGGCTGAGGAGACACGCACTTGATCGGTTCCATGAACAACTAAACAACAACCCCACCTGCAGACTCTCACCTCAATGTGTCCAGTTGCAGGGGTCGGATCAGTTATCCGCCATGAGTTTGACGTCCTTCGGGTGGGCTTTACATGTTCGTCTGATGACTCGTAGGTTGCGTAGCTGTTTGCCTAACTGGCTGTCCCGCTGGATCGAAGGTAATGCTCAGGACCCGGGGCGTCCGCAATGCAACCCGGTGGTAGAGGCTCTCAAACGCGTGGCCCTCGTTGAGCCTTCCAAGCCTTACCTTCTGCTTGCCGTCAGCATGAATGGCTGCAGGACTCTTTCTCGTCGCGAAGGCTTTTCGCGCGTCCCATCGAGCAGTTCCGCGAGTGGCTGGTGATCACTATCGAGACCGCTTTCCGCATTTACCGTCGGCATCAAAGGGAAACAAGTTCCGTGGTGATGCCGCCTGGGTAGCTGCAACCCGCTGAGCCAGGGGGCCCTGCCCACGCCTTGACCAAGTCTAGTTGACCATTTAAGTTCTGGCTTATGCAAACGATGCTGGTTTCCGACTTCAAAGCCAAGGCGATCGCCACTTTGAAGCGCGTGAGGCAGACGGGAGAGCCGGTGCTTGTGACGTTGCGGGGCAAGCCTCTCGCGGAAGTGATCCCGGTGCGACCCAAGGGGAGCGGAAAAGGTGTGGGCTTCGGCGAGGGACGCGGGCTGATCAAGCGTCGTCCTTCGGATGACGACTTGGTGCGCGGTCATTTTGCGTCCGAGTGGGAAATGAACGCGTGAGGTATCTCCTCGATACCCACGTCTGGATCTGGGCATTCGAGGGATCCGGCAGGCTCGGCGCGAAGTGTCGGAGGGCGCTGGCCGCTCCGTCGGCCGAGCGCCTTGTCTCGCCGATCTCGGCGATGGAGATCGCCCGCTTGGTGTCCCGCGGAGAGATCGAGTTGGCTTGTCCCCTGCAAGAGTGGGTGGCGCGTTCCATGACCGCGCTCAGACTTCGGACGATAGAACTCGATCATGCCTCGGCCATTGAATCCTACGCTTTGCCCGATCCGTTCCATGCGGATCCTGCCGACCGTTTGCTCGTAGCCGCGGCGCGCGTGCACGATCTACGGATTGCAACAGCCGACACCCGAATCCTCCGCTATGGCAGCGTGGCCTCGTTGCCCGCGGAAAAGTGAGCTATCGGAATGAGGGCGAGGCTGAAGAGTAACCGGCCCCGAGCCGCATCAGTTTCACGCAAGTTTCAGGTCTCCGCTCTCCGCTTTGGCATTTTATGAACCTCCTCGTCACCGGCGGTGCCGGATTTATCGGCGGCAACTTTGTCCGTTTGGCGCTCAAGACGTCCGACTGGAAGGTCGGGAAGTTGGTTAACCTCGATCTGCTGACTTACGCGGGCTACCGCGGCTCGCTGGCCGATCTGGATGGCGATGCGCGGCATGTGTTCGTCGAAGGGGACATTGGCGACGCTGCTCTGGTTGCGAAGTTGCTGCGCGAGCATCGGATCGATGCGGTGCTGAACTTTGCTGCGGAATCGCATGTCGACCGTTCGATCGATTCGCCGGAGCCGTTTATCACGACGAATGTTCTCGGCACACAGCTGTTGCTGGATGCGGTGCGTGGTTACTGGAAGGAGTTGGAGGGTGGGAAGAAAGAGCGCTTCCGTTTCCTGCATGTTTCAACCGATGAGGTCTATGGCACTTTGCAGTCGGGGGATGCCGCGTTCACGGAACTGACGCCCTATGCGCCGAATAGCCCCTACGCGGCGAGCAAGGCGGCGAGTGATTTCTTGGTTCGGGCGGCTTTCCACACGCACATGATGCCGGTGGTGACGACCAACTGCTCCAACAACTACGGACCTTACCAGTTTCCTGAGAAGCTGATCCCGTTAATCATCCGCAATGCGATCGAGGGCAAAGCGCTGCCGATTTACGGGAAGGGGGAGAATGTCCGGGATTGGCTTTTTGTCGAGGATCACTGCCGCGCGATCTGGACGGTGCTGCAAGGTGGTCGGCTGGGTGAGACCTACAATATCGGTGGCGCGGCGGAGAAGATGAACATCGATGTGGTTGACACGATTTGTGGTCTGCTCGACGGGTTGCGTCCGGATCCGTCAGGACCGCATGCGCGGTTGAAGACTTTCGTGACGGATCGGCCGGGGCACGATCTGCGCTATGCGATGGATTTTTCCAAGCTGACCTGCGAACTGGGCTGGCGTCCGAGTGAGTCCTTCGAATCCGGCATCCGCCGCACCGTCGAATGGTATTTGGCCAACACTGCCTGGTGCGAAGCGGTCGAAAGGCGTAGCTACGGCCGCGAGCGCCTCGGCTTATCCAAGTAGTTACTTTTCACCCGCCACCTTTAACCCGTTACTCTCAAGCCATGCCTATCTACGAATACTACTCCGCCGATACGCACAAGATTTACAGCTTCTACGCCCGCAAGTTTGTCGGGGCGGATGTTTTGCCGAAATGTCCGGAGGGAGGGGACAAGGCTATGGAGCGGGTTGTGTCGCCCTTTGCCATCACTGGCAAAGCCAAAGAAAAGACCGAGGACCCGGGCGGCGAGGGGATGCCGGATTTGGACCCGCGACAGGAGGCGGAGATGATGAAGCTGGCGGGAGAGATGTCAGGGATGGACGAGGGAAATCCGGACCCGCGCCAACTTGGACAGTTGATGAGGCGGATGATGGATATCACCGGCGAGAAGATACCCGAGCCCATGCTTGAGATGCTGGCACGGATGGAAAAGGGCGAGGATCCGGAGAAACTCGAGGAGGAGTATGGTGACGTGCTCGATGATGATTCGATGGGGGATCTTGGAATGGGCAAGGGCGAGGCGGAGAAAGGCGGAGTGACCGCTCTGCGGCGCCGACTTCCCCCGCGGCGTGATCCGACGTTATATGAGATGTCGGAATATCTCTGAAAATGAGTAAGGCGCGCAAAGGAATCGTTCTCGCCGGCGGCAGCGGCACGCGGTTGCATCCGTGCACGGCGTCCATCTCGAAGCAATTGCTGCCGGTCTTCGACAAGCCGATGATTTATTACCCTCTCTCCGTGCTGATGCTCGGGGGGATGCGGGAGATCTTGGTGATCTCGACGCCGCGGGACTTGCCGAGGTTCAAGGAGATGCTGGGGGATGGGGCAGACTTTGGTGTGGAGTTTAGCTATGCCGAGCAGGCGAAGCCGGAGGGACTGCCGCAGGCGTTCACGATCGGTGAAGAGTTTCTGGGCGGATCGTCTTCATGTCTCGTGCTCGGCGACAACTTGTTTTATGGAGCGCGCTTGGGTGAAACGATCCGGTCGGCGGCAAAAGCGCCGGGGGCCACGTTGTTCGCTTATCATGTGGCCGATGTGAGGGCTTATGGCGTGATCGAGCTCGGGGAAAATGACCGCGTGATATCGCTGGAGGAGAAGCCTCCGCATCCCCGATCGGGCTACGCTGTTCCCGGTATTTATTTTTTCGATGAACAGGCGCCGAAGTTTGCCGCATCACTGAAGCCGTCCCCGCGCGGTGAGACGGAGATTCTGGATTTGGCGCGTTGTTATTTGGATGAGGGGACGCTCAGGGCCGAGAAGTTCGGTCGCGGCACCGCATGGCTCGATACCGGGACTTCGGAGTCTTTGCTCGACGCAGCATCGTTTGTTCATGCCATTCAATCGCGCCAAGGTCTGATGATCGCGTGTCTGGAGGAAATTGCCTTTCACCAAGGCTGGCTCACCAAAGAGCAGCTCCAAGCGAGAGCGACGACTCTCGGCAAATCAAGCTACGGGCACTACTTGAGGCGCTTGGCAGGCGAATAGACGGAGTATGATTTTAGACACGCATGACTATCTGCCGCGCTACGCGTCCTTATTTCGCGGAGTTGATGCTGAAGGGGTTTTTGCATGGTTGCAGGCTTGCCGGGATCTCCCGCCGGACACCCGTCATGAATTTGCGCGAGACAAACTTTTTGCAACGATATTGAGGAGGGAAACCTTGGGGCGTGAAGCTGCCCGATGGGAGGCGCACCGCGAGTATGTCGATCTTCAATACATTATCAGCGGCGGGGAGGTGATTGATTGGGCGCCCTCAGCAAGGTTGGCCGCGGTCGGTGATTACGATGGCGAGAAGGACGTTCAGTTTTACGCGGCCGCGCCTGCGAATGTTGCCTTGCCGATGATCGAG
>JBILDG010000118.1:0-6131 GCA_044352715.1 Chthoniobacterales bacterium
CGCATCGCCGAACTGCTCAATCATCCCGAGCAGTTGTAACCCTTAAGCTGTAGCTGCGGTCTATGACCGCCGCTACACCTAATAACAACGTCCGTTTGTTTGTAGACTTATGGTTTGGGCAGGGGGCATGGGCGTCTCGCCCGTGCAGTTTGAAAGAAAACGGGCGGGACGCCCGTTCCCCCTGATTGGGCAGACGTCCAAAAACATGGGGAGGTTGGTATCGTAACAAACCTCAAAAGCTATTGGACTTCTGCAGAAAATTTTTCGGTAGGGGCCGTTGGCCTCAGCGGCCCGCTGCCCTTCTGCGCGAGGCGGGCGGACTATAGCTTTCAGCGCAGCGCCGCACTCAAGCGCGCTTCAACCAAGTTCTCGATGTGGCCGCGGAGTTTTTCATCCGGCAGACGATCGAGAACGGTGTTGAAGAAGCCCATGACGAGGAGTTGTTGCGCGGTCTCGGGGCGGATGCCGCGGGCCAAGAGGTAGAATAACTCGCGGTCATCGACCTGCGATGTGGTGGCGCCGTGGGTGCAACGGACGTCGTCCGCTTCGATCTCGAGGCCGGGCATGGAGTTGGCCTCGGCTTCGTCGCTCAGGACGATGTTGCGCACTTTTTGATACGCGTCGGTCTGGTGCGCGCCGGGTTCGACGCGGATGACGCCGGAGAAAATTGTGCGGCCTTTGCCGGTGAGCGCGTTCTGGTAAAGCAGATCGCTGGTGGCGCGGGGTTGGGCGTGATCTTGGAACGTGCGCTGGTCGATCATTTGTTCGCCCGACGCGATATTGACCGAGAGCATGTCACTGCGCGCGCCTTCGGCAACCATGCGGCTGTAGCTTTCGCCGCGGACGAATTTGCCGCCGAGGTTCACTTGCATGCCGAGGCAGGTAGCGTCACGTCCGACGGTGGTGGAATTCAAATGAAACGCCGTGGTGCCAAGGCTCCACTGCTGCACGGCGACGTAGTTCAACTTCGCTCCGTCCTCGACGACGAGGTCGTTGACGCCGCAGGCAAGCGCGGGCGCGTCATCGGCGCTGCGGAAACAATCGACGACGGTGGCTTTGCTGTGACGTTCGCAGACGATGAGCGTGTGCGGAAAAACGGCGGAATTTTCGCCCTCGACCCAATGGAAAATTTCAATCGGCAGAGCGACTTCGAGGTTGGCGGGGACGCGGATGAAGACGCCATTGACCGGACCCGAGCGATGCAACGCGGCGTATTTGGCCGAGCCGAGCTTGGTTTCCTGCGCCATGAAATGCTTCTGCACGAGATCGGCGTGTTTCGTGGCGGCTTCCTCGAGGGTCATGACCACGAGGCCGGCCTTGACCAAATCCGCGGCGGGCGCAGTGGCGGAAAGGAGCCGGTTATTGCCGAAGACAAAACGCGCGGCGGATTCGCCGAGGCCGGTGGAACGGGCCATGAGCGCGTTGGCATCGGTGACGGCGACGGGGTAACGGAATCCGTCGAGCTCGAGGGCTTTGACGTTCGAGAAGCGCCATTTCTCGTCTTTCACCAACGGCGCGGGCAAGGCCTGAAAATTTTCCCATCCGCGCTTGCGGGAAGCGACGAACCAGTCGGGCCAATGGCCTTCGATGAGGGCGCCTTCCATCAAGGGGACGCCAGAAAGAGGTGCTGCTGTCATGGTCACGATTGATATCCTTTCCGATCAGCCGACCGAACCTTCCATCTCGAGGTCGATGAGGCGTTTCAGCTCGACGCTGTATTCCATGGGGAATTGGCGGACGAGATCGTTGACAAATCCGTTCACGCTCAAGCTCATGGCTTGGCCTTCGGTGAGGCCGCGCTGCTGCATGTAGAAAATCTGCTCGGCGCTGACCTGGCTCACACTGGCCTCGTGCTGGCAGGCATTGCCGGTGCCGCGCACGGTGATGGCCGGATAGGTGTCCGTGCGGCTGTTGTGATTGATCAACAGCGCGTCGCACTCGGTGTTGTTTTTGCAACCTTTGAGGTGCTTCGGCACATGGACGAGGCCGCGGTAAGTCGCCCGGCCGGTGCCAACGCTGATCGACTTCGAGACGATGTTGCTCGAGGTCTCGTCGGCGGCGTGGATCATTTTCGCACCGGTGTCCTGGTGCTGTCCTTCTCCGGCGAGGGCGATGGAGATCACTTCGCCGCGGGCACGGCGGCCTTTCATGACGACGCCCGGGTATTTCATGGTGAGGCGGGAACCGATGTTGCAATCGATCCACTTCACCTCGGCATCTTCCATGGCGAGACCGCGCTTGGTCACGAGGTTGAACACGTTGTTCGACCAGTTTTGGACGGTGATGTATTGAATCTTCGCACCCTTGAGCGCGACCAATTCGACGACGGCGCTGTGCAGCGTTGCGGTGTCGAATTTCGGCGCAGTGCAGCCTTCCATGTAGGTGACCTCGGCGCCTTCGTCGGCGATGATGAGCGTGCGCTCGAATTGGCCGAAGTTTTCCGCGTTGATGCGGAAGTAGGCTTGGAGCGGATGCGAGACCTTCACGCCGGGCGGGACGTAAATGAACGAGCCGCCGCTGAAGACCGCGCTGTTGAGCGCGCTGAATTTGTTGTCGCCGGTCGGAATGACTTTGCCGAACCACTTGCGGAAAATTTCTGGATGCTCTTTGAGGCCCTCGGTGCTCCCGACGAAAATGACGCCCTGCTTGCCGACGGCTTCCTTGATGTTGGAGTAAGCGGCTTCGCTGTCGAACTGCGCTTCCACGCCGGCGAGGAACTTGCGCTCCTGCTCGGGTATGCCAAGGCGTTCGAAAGTTTTCTTCACTTCATCGGGCACTTCGTCCCACGTGCGCTTGGGCTTCTGGCCCTGCGAGAGGTAGTAGCGGATGTTTTCGAAAACGATGTTTTCGAGATCCTTCGAGGCCCAATGCGTGGGCATGGGCTTCGCGAGGAACTTTTTCAGCGCGTCCTTGCGGAAGTCGCGGATCCAGTCCGGCTCGCCTTTGACGTCGCAGATGTAGTCGATCGTCTTTTCGGTGAGGCCGGTGCCGGCATCGAATTCGTAATCGACGTCGTAGCGGAAGTTGCCCTTCTCGCGGTCGATCTCCAGTTGGGTTTGTGCGTCGCTCATGGTGTGTCTCCTTTTCAGGCGCCGACAGGTTCAGCTTCCGGTTCGGTGGCCCAGTCGTAGCCCTCGGCTTCGAGCTTGAGGGCGAGTTCTTTTGTGCCGCTTTCGACGATGCGGCCGGCGACCATCACATGAACGAAGTCCGGCACGATGTAGTTGAGCAGACGT
Organism: Chthoniobacterales bacterium; assembly: GCA_044352715.1. Taxonomy (GTDB): domain Bacteria; phylum Verrucomicrobiota; class Verrucomicrobiia; order Chthoniobacterales; family JACTMZ01; genus JACTMZ01. The sequence continues at coordinate 3,237 of JBILDG010000118.1, forward strand.
TGGTAGTGCGTGATGACGAGCATGCCGACGTCGGGTCCGCGCAAGGAATTGACGCCGTGCGAAACAATCTTGAGCGCGTCGATGTCGAGACCGCTATCCGTCTCGTCGAGCAGGGCGAAGGTCGGCTGGAGCATGGCCATCTGCAGGATCTCGCAGCGTTTCTTTTCGCCGCCGGAAAAGCCCTCATTGACCGAGCGCGAGGTGAATGTGCGCGGCATCTGCAGCAGGTCCATTTTTTCGTAAAGCTTGGCGTAGTATTCGGTCGCCTCGAGTTCCTCGCCTTCGGGCAGGCGGGCTTGGAGCGCGGCGCGGAGGAAATTGGCGATGGTGACACCGGGGATTTCGCTCGGGTATTGGAACGCGAGGAAGACACCCTTGCGCGCGCGCTCGTCGGGCTCCATACCGAGGATGCTCTCGCCGTCGATGAGCACGTCGCCGGAGGTCACGGTGTAATCGGGATGGCCGGCGATGACTTTGGCCAGCGTGCTTTTGCCCGAACCGTTGGGGCCCATGATGGCGTGGACTTGCCCGGTCGGAATGTCGAGCGTGAGACCGCGGAGAATCTCGCGGTCACCGATGTTCACATGAAGATCTTGGATGGAGAGGTTTTTCATAGGTTGATTTGCTTTCAAGAATGGTTTTTGCGGCACCCGGCGCAGAGGCCGTGCAGGGAGACTTCCTGCTGGGTCACGGTGTAGCCGCGGGGCAGTTGGTGGAGTTTTTCGAGTTCGGCCCCGGGGAGAAGCGGAACATCCATGACGGCACCGCAACCCGTGCAGGTGAAGTGCCCGTGCTTGGCGTGGTTCGCACAGTAGCGTGTCGAACCGCGGTCGAGATGGACTTTGCGGACAAGGCCGCGGTCGGCCAAAGTTTCGAGAACGTTGTAAACCGTGGCGAGGGAGAGCGATTCCATCTCCGGCTTGGCGCGGAGGAAAACCTCCATCGCTGTCGGATGGTCCTGGCGTTCGAGCAGAACCTCGTAAACGTGCTTGCGCTGGCGGGTCAGACGCAACCCGTCCTGGGCGATCGATTCCTCGTAGCGCTGGAGTTGGCGTTTGGAGCTGGCGGTTTTGACCGGCATGGCTGAGGGAACCTACGGCCGGCGCAAATTATTTCAAGAATAATTCTTAATAAGCCGGCCGTGCAAAATGCGCTTTCCGTGCTATGGTGCGCCCGATGCGACACGGTTTTCTGATTTTCGCGCTCGCGGTGGCGGGCCTCACCACCTCCCCGGCCGCCGGGCTGCCCTTGGACAAAACATTCGTCGGGCAGTCGAAATTCCAACAATTGATGAAACGCGGCTACGACGCCGGCTGGGCCAAGTTGCCGCTGGGCGAGCGGGTGAACAACTTCGCCCTCGCGTTGCAGGGCACGCCCTACGTGAATTACACGCTCGAGCTGCACGACCGCATCGAGGCTCCGTCGGTCAACATGAGCGGCATGGATTGCTGGACGCTTTTCGAAATCGCCTTGGCGATGGGCCGGTTGGTCGCGCTGCATCCCCCGCCCTACACACCGCAGGAAATGCTGCGCCTGATCGAGCTCGACCGCTACCGCGGCGGCCGCTGCACGGGCAAATTCGACTCGCGCCTGCATCATCTCGAGCAATGGCTCCACGACAACCAGCAACGCGGGCTCGTGCAAAACATCACGCCGTCGCTCGGTGGCATCCCGCTGCGCCGGGAAATGAGCTACATGGGAGCGAAGCCGCACCTCTTCCGCCAACTCAAGGCCGACCCCTCGATGGTTCCCGAGTTCATCCGCATCGAAAACGAACTCTCCCGCCGCGGGATCACTTACATCCCGAAATCACAGGTCGCCAAAATCGAACCCAAGATCCGCAATGGCGACATCATCTGCATCGTGACCAACTGGCACGGCGCCTACACCTCGCACGTCGGCGTCGCCTCGCGGGACAAAAAAGGCGTGCTGCGTTTCCTCCACGCCTCGCGCAACCACCGCAAGGTCTTGCTCGACGACCGCCTGAGCACTTACCTGAAAAAATTCAGCACCCACGCCGGCATCTACGTGGTGCGTCCGCTGGACTTGCCGCAGGCCGAAACAGTGGCGGCGCGATAGGCTTTATTTACCCGGAATCCGTTCGCCTGTGACGAGATCATCCCACGTCTGGCGCTCGCGCACGACTTCCGCTTTGGCGCCCTCGACAAGGATCTCCGCCGGCAAGCGCCGCGTGTTGTAATTCGAGGCCATGACGAATCCGTAGGCGCCCGCGCTGAGCAGGGCGATGCCGTCCCCGGGCTGGAGGTCGGCCAGCTCGCGGTCCTGCGCGAAGAAGTCGCCGCTCTCGCACACGGGCCCGACCACATCCACACGTCGGATCGGCGTGCCGATGGGAGGTTCCTTGAGCGGCGCGATCTCGTGGTGCCCCTCGTAGAGCGCGGGACGGATGAGGTCGTTCATGCCGGTGTCGGTGATGACAAAACTTTTCGCCGGGGTGCGCTTCACGTAGAGCACCTTGGCGAGCAGAGCACCGGCATTGCCGACGATGCTGCGACCCGGTTCGAGGAGAATTTTCAAACCCAGCCCTTTGAGCAACGGCAGCACAGACTTCGCGTAGTCCTCGAAGCGGATGCGCTTGGCGCCTTCGGCCGCGGGCGCTTCCCACCAATCGGGATCACCGCTCTCGAGCGCGCCGTGGTAAACGATCCCCACGCCGCCGCCGATGCTGAAGAACTCGATGCCGTAGAGTTTTTTCAACTCCTCCACGATGGGCGCGAGTTTGCCGAGGGCTTCGACAAACGGTGTTGTTTCCAGAATCTGCGAGCCGATGTGGGTCTGGATGCCGCGGATTTGCAGATGCGGCAACTTCGCCGCCTCCTCGTAGACGCCGAGAATGCGGTCGATGCCGATCCCGAACTTGTTGTGGCTCTTGCC
>JBILDG010000119.1:0-6119 GCA_044352715.1 Chthoniobacterales bacterium
CACCCATAGCCTGTGTCTGACCTTCAAAGGCGGGGCGGGCGAGTTGATGCGATTGGATTGGATTAAATTTTCAACTGACTGAAGCTTATGAAAACCCTCCTCACCACCCTGCTCCTCGCGCCGCTGTCCGCCCTCCACGCCGCTGACGCGCCGGTCAAAAAACCCAACATCCTCGTCATCTTCACCGACGATCTGGACTTCGAGGAAGTCAACGCGCTGGCGGACTACGGCAACGCCGCCCTTGCCGGAAAGCCGCCGGGGAAAGCGGGACGTCCGCTCACGCCGCAACTCGACCGACTGGTCGGGCAGGGGCAGGCTTTCACGCAATTCTATGTCAACGCCACGGTCTGCACGCCCAGCCGGTATGCGCTGCTGACCGGGCAATACGCCAGCCGGAGCGCTTCGTTGCGGGAAAAGCACCCGGTGACAGGTGCGGCGAACGTCGAGTTCAATACCGACATTGACCCGGGCCAGTGGCATCTGGCGCGCGCTTTGCACGCCGCGGGCTACACCACGGGCTTTGTCGGCAAATGGCACAATACCGATGTCCTCAACGACGATAAATACCGCCACCTCGTGGTGACGCCGCCCATCGCCAATCACAACGGAAAGGAATTTGGACCCCAGGACCCGTCCCTGCCGGAGAATGCCAAGCGGGTGAGTGAGGCCTACCAACGCGCGACAGCGTTCATGCGTGACGACATCGGTTGGGACTATGTCTCGAGCCTTTACATATACAACGCCAACGGGCTCGGCTTGCCCAAACCTCTCTGGGAACACGAGAGCAACATGGAGTGGTTCACCGCGGGCGCGTTGAAATTTCTCGAACAGCAAAAAGACAGCGACAAGCCCTTCTTTCTCTACCTCGCGCCGAACGTTCCCCACGGCATCTTCGGCGAGAGCTTCGCCCGGGCTGATCCCCGCGCCACGCCGGAAGGTCTGGTCGATTGGCATCTCGGCGTCCAGCCGTCCCGCGAGGATGTGCTGCGCCGCGTGCACGAAGCCGGCACCAACAAACACATGGCTTGGGCCACGTGGCTTGATGACGGCCTCGGAGTCGTCTTGCAGAAGCTCGATGACCTCGGCCTCGCGGACGACACCATTGTCATATTCAGCAGCGACCATCAGTCGCGCGGCAAATGGACCTGCTACGAAGCAGCGCGCGTGCCGTTCGTGGTGCGTTGGCCCGGCAAAGTCGAGGCCGGCCGCCGCAACGAAACCCTGCTCAGCAGCATCGATATCGTGCCCACTCTGCTGGAGTTGGCGGGCGCGCCGCTCCCGGAGGCTGGCGAGTCCGTGGTGGACGGTCGCAGTTTCGCCGACGTGCTGACCGGTGGCGGTGTCACCGGGCGGCCGGTGCTCGTCGAAATGGGTTACGGTCGCGCGATTGTCAGCGATGGCTGGAAATACATCGCCGTGCGTTTCCCCGAGGACGTTTTGGCCGAGGCGGCCAAAACCGGGCGACGCCCGACTCTGCCCGGCGCCTTCAACGACCGGAAAGCACGGAATCCGACGGGCTGGCCTTCGTTCGGCGAAGCCGACCAGCTCTTCGATTTGCGGGCGGACCCGCTGGAGCAGAAGAATCTCGCTGCCGATCCCGCCCAAGCCGCCAAGCTCGCCGAGATGCAGGCGCTGCTGCGGAAAGCACTCGCCCCGTTGCCGCATGCGTATGGCGAATTCAAAACTGCCATGTAATGCCAATGTCCCTTCGCGAACAGACTTTTGCCGGGCTGCGAACTTCCGGCCGTTCTGCCGGTCCCGGGGAGCACGGCCGCCCCGGCCGTGTTCATCGGCGCCTCGCCGATGAAGCTGTTCGGACCCAAGCGCCGTGCGAGGCCCGCGCCGCCACGCGCGAGGGCGCGCGTGCTCCCCGAGACGGCGGAGACTATGACACGCGAAGTCTTTATAAGGAGAAAACCACCGTGCCCGTTTTCATACTGCTTGCCTTGCTGCTGCTGACCCCGCTGGCCGCCCTCCATGCCGCCGACGCGCCGGTGACCAAACCCAACATCGTCTTCATTCTCGCCGACGACCTCGGCTGGCGGGATCTCGGCTGTTACGGCGGCAAGTCATTCGAGACGCCGAATATCGACCGGCTCGCCGCGCAAGGGGTGCGGCTTACGGACGCCTATGCGGCCAGCCCGATCTGTTCGCCGACGCGCGCCAGCATCCTGACCGGACTGCATCCGGCGCGTTTGGGTATCACCGGCGCGTCCGGCCACGTCCCGGAGGTCCAACTGGACAAGAAACTGGCCGCGCCCAGACCGGCCTTCCGCGCACTCAACGCCGAGAGTGTCACGCGGTTGAAGACGGAATACTTCACACTCCCGGAGGCGTTGCGCGAGGCGGGCTATGCCACAGCGCATTTCGGCAAGTGGCACGTCGGACACAACCTTGCTCCCGGCGACCGCTTCGAGCCGAAAGACCAGGGGTTCGACATCGATTTCCCGCACACGCCGAAAGCCTCGGGTCCGGGTGGCGGCTACCTTGCGCCGTGGGAGTTCATCGAAGACCTGGCCATCACCGGCCAGCCCGGCGAGCACATCGACGACCGCATGGCGGACGAGGCTGCGAAATTCATCAGCGTGCACCAAGGCCGTCCGTTCTTCGTGAATTTCTGGGCCTACTCGGTGCACTCTCCCTACAACGCACGCCGGGATTATCTGGAACACTTCCAGGCGAAGGCCGAAGGCGGCGAGGCGCCGCCCAATCCGCTCTACGCCGCGATGGTCAAGAGTCTCGACGACAGCGTGGGCCGCTTGATGGACGCCGTGGACAAAGCGGGTGTCGCCGACCGCACCATCATCGTGTTCTTTTCGGACAACGGAGGTTGGGCCGCGCCGCCGAAGGGCAAGACCCAGCCCCGAGGTTTCGATAGCCTGCCGGTCACGAGCAACCGTCCGCTCGCGAGCGGCAAAGCTTCGATTTACGAGGGCGGCACGCGCGTCCCTTGCATCGTTGTCTGGCCTGGCCAGATCAAACCCGGCACGGTTGACGCGGCGCTCTTCGAAAGCACGGATTGGTTTCCGACCCTGCTCGCCATGTGCGGCCTGCCCGCGCCTCCGGAGGTGAAGTTCGACGGCGTGGACCAGATGCCGGCCTTGCTCGGACAAGGCGCCGTGCGCGACCGCGTCTTCGGCTACTTTCCCAACGGTGGTCCGGGCTCGCACGCGAGCATTCCCGGTTACTTGCCCAGTGCCTCGGTCCGCTTGGGCGACTGGAAACTTATCCGTTTCTTCGCCGACAACGACGACGGCAGCGACCGCTTCGAGCTTTACAACTTGAAGGATGATCTTGGTGAGTCGAAGAACCTCGCCGACGCGAATCCGGAACGGGTGGGGGAACTCAACGAACTCATCACCGGCTTCCTGCGCGACACGGAGGCCGTGATTCCCGTCCGCAATCCCGGCTACGATCCGAACCCGCCGCCGAAAAAGCCCAAGCCCAAAGGGTCGGCTGCCGGTGACGCCGCGCCCTGACACGCGCTAAAGTAAAAGGGCAGCCCTCCCGACTATTAACGTCCGGCAAAACGCTATGATGAAAAAACACTACATCATAACCACGGTAGCAATCCTCATCGCCCACTCGCTTTGCGCGAAAGAATATCATGTGTCGACCAGCGGCCATGACGACAACGAGGGAACGGAATCACGACCGTTCAAAACGATATCCGCGGCCGCAAGGATTGCCCAACCAGGCGATACGATCACCGTCCATGAAGGTGTTTATCGTGAAGAGGTCAATCCTCCGCGCGGCGGAACCTCCGATGCCGAGCGCATCGTCTATCAGGCCGCCCCGGGCGAGAAGGTCGTCATCAAAGGGTCGGAGGTGGTCGAAGGCTGGGAGAAAGTCGAAGGCGACACCTGGAAAGCAACGGTTCCCAACAAGATTTTCGGCAACTTCAATCCATTTGCAGACCGCATCCGTGGCGATTGGTTTTCCCGCAAGGGTAGAGAGCACCATACAGGTGCGGTCTACCTGAACGGGCATTGGCTCACGGAAGCCGCCAAGCTCGAAGACGTTTTAAGGCCGGCCGAAGAAAATCCGCTCTGGTTCGCCAAAGTGGATGCTGAGAGCACCACGATTTGGGCTCAGTTCAAGGGCGTGAATCCCAACGATCAACACATCGAGGTCAATGCGCGCCAGACCGTGTTCTATCCGAGGAAACCCGGCATGAACTACATCACCGTGCGCGGGTTCACGATGGAACAGGCGGCCACCCCATGGGCTCCGCCCACGGCCGAGCAGATCGGTCTGATCGGTTCGCACTGGTCCAAAGGCTGGATCATCGAGAACAATGTCATTCGTTATGCAACCTGTTCCGGATTGACTCTCGGCAAGTATGGCGACGAGTTCGATAATCGCGCCGGAACTCCGGACGGCTACAATGGAACCATCCGGCGGGCTTTGGACAAAGGATGGTCGAAAGCGAACGTCGGAAGTCACGTTGTCCGCCACAATCATATTTCCCACTGTGAGCAGGCCGGCCTGGTCGGCAGCCTCGGGGCAGTCTTCAGCACGATCGAGGGCAACGAGATCCACGATATCCACGTCCGCCGACTGTTCTCCGGCGCCGAGATGGCGGCCATCAAGCTCCACGCCCCCATCGATGTCACCATCAGCAACAATCACATCTACAACGCGAACCGGGGAATATGGCTGGACTGGATGGCTCAGGGCACGCGCGTGACCCGGAATCTATTGCATAACAACGCCACCGATGAAATCCGGTGGAGCAAAAATTGGGAGGCGCGGACAACGGGCGGGGAGAACGACATGTTTCTTGAGGTGAACCACGGGCCCGTTCTGGTGGACAACAACATATTCCTCTCACCCTATTCGCTTAACAACCGCAGTCAGGGTGTCGTCTTTGCCCACAATTTATTCGCCGGGGCATTCAGAATCGTTCCTTATGACAAACGTGAAACCCCGTTCCACAAGCCGCATTCCACGGAAGTGGTTGCGCTTCATGATAACCCCGGTGGGGACAATCAATTTTACAACAATATCTTCGTGCGGCACAGCGATCTGAGCGGCTACGACGCCGTGCGTCTGCCCGTGGTGATGGCGGGCAATGTGTTTCTGGCCGGCGCCAATCCCTCCAAGCGGGAAACTCATCCGCTGGTCCAACCGAAGGTGGATCCCGAACTCGAACTTGTGGAAAAGCCGGATGGTCTCTACCTGCAAATGAATTTCGACAAAACATGGGGCAACGACCAGCGGTCGCTGGTCACGAGCGACATGCTCGGGAAAGCGGTCATTCCGGATTTGCCCTACGAAGATCCCGACGGAAATCCTTATCGCATCGACATGGACTACCTCGGTGAGAAACGGAATACGGAGAATCCCTATCCGGGCCCGTTGGACGAGCGGAAACCGGGACGACAGCTCATCAAAGTCTGGCCGCCGGCGACGCCGCGCCATGACGGGCGGTAAAGCAGAGATGACATGGCGCTTCACCCGCGCGCTTGCGGACTTCTGGCTTGGGCGGGGGCACTTGGCACGCGTTGTTATGACACCCGCGTCCCCGCGCGTTCAGACTTGGCGCGTCAGAGTCTCTGCGGTCTCGGGGAGCACGCGCGCCCCCGCGCGGCGCTTGGGCTTGAACAACTTCATCGGCGAGGCGCCGATGAACACGGCCGGGGCGGCCGTGCTTCCCGGGACCGCCAGAACGACCGGTCAGCTTGCCGCTTCTAATCCGCTTCAGCCGGTGGTTTCGGCAGGCTGTGCGTTTTCCAGTTGCTGGCGAGGAGAGTTTTCAATTCGGCTACCTGTGCGGCTTGTTCCGGGCGGTCGACGAGGTTGACGGTTTCCCCTGGATCGGTTTCGTGGTCGTAGAGTGCGTTGGCCACCATGCGGAAGGGTGGTTTGGGCGTATACCACTCGACGTAACGCCAGCGATCGGTCCGCACGGTGCGCGCGTAGGGTCCGAGATCGGTGTAGGCCGCCGGTTTCCACGATTGGTCAGGCTTTTCGGCGAGCGGCAGGAAGCTTTTGCCGTCGAGGTGTGGGGGCGGCGTCAGCCCGCACCAATCCACGATGGTGGGATAGATATCGAGGAATTCCACTAGGCCGGACGTGCGTTGTCCCGCGGAGGTTCCGTCGGGCAGGCGCACGAG
>JBILDG010000120.1:0-6113 GCA_044352715.1 Chthoniobacterales bacterium
GCACTTGCTGGGCATCACCGCCCAGATGCTCGCCACCAACGGACTCGACCTCTGGGACTACCGCGCACCCGGCGGCGAGAACCTGCGCCTGCCCTTCTCGTTTTACGCGCCGATCTACGCCTCGATGGACGCCTCCGCGCAGGGCGGTTTCTATCGCGGCGAGACGGAGCGCATGACCTTTGGGGGCGACTCCCGCGCCATCTTCGAAATCGCCGCCGCCCGCTACCCTAACGATCCAGCCATCGGCAAAGTCCTCGACCGCGAAGGCCGGGGCAAGGACACCACCGAACTACTCGGCTCGGAGGCGCTCCTCTTCGGTGCACCGGTAGCCGGAGAAACTGGTAGCAATCCCGGCTTGAAACAAACCTCGGAAGCTCAACGCGAATGAAAGCCGAGAACTTGTGCGAGCGGGCCTGCGCCTTGCTGGCGGCGGTATCGATCCTTTTGCCAAGCTTGACCCACGCTGCGGATGATCCGCTCAAGGCCGGCTTCACCCAGCCCCCGCACGAGGCCAAGCCGTGGGTTTACTGGTTCTGGATGAACGGCAACATCACGGCCGAGGGTATCACCGCGGACCTTGAAGCCATGGCCGGAGCGGGCCTCGGCGGCGCGATCCTCATGAACGTGGCCAACAGCATTCCTCCCGGTCCGGTGGATTTTTTCAGCGAGCAATGGCGGAAGCTTTTCCTCCACGCGCTGAAGGAGGCCGAACGACTCGGCCTGGAGATCAATATGACCAATGCCGACAGTTGGACCGGCAGCGCCGGGCCGTGGATCACGCCGGACTTGAGCATGCAGAAATTGACGTGGTCGAGTCTCGACGTCTCCGGACCGGGAACGAAAGACCTGCGCCTCCCTGATCCCCCGCGGCATGAGGGCTTCTACCGCGACATCGCCGTGCTCGCCATGCCGCGCACGGATGACGGGCTGCGTCCTCCTGACCGCGTGCGGATTTCCCCGCCGGATTTGAATGCGGCCGCGCTGACCGACAACGACTTCACCACGGAGGCGGTATTCCCGCGCCAGACCAAGGAACCGACCTTCATAACCATGGAGTTCGACGAACCCTTCACCGCGCAGGGCATGACCATGTATGTCGGGCCGTATCGCGGCGGTCACACGGGGTCCCTCGAGGTCTCGGACGACGGGGTCAACTTCCAGACGGTGGTCCCGAAATGGGGCATTCCGCGCAACGGCAGCGAAAAACTGCCCTACGGCATTTCTTTCCCCCCGGTCACGGGGAAATTTTTCCGCCTCAACATCGAGCTGGCCAAAGGCCCAGCCTACGCCGCGCGGATCCTCGGCGAGCGCGGGCTCACCATCGCGGAAATTCGCCTGCATTCCGAGCCGCGCCTCCCCAACTTTGACGGCAAGGGCGGTTTCCGGCGCCATGATTTCAAGGGCTTTCCCGAACCGGCTGATCAGGCGGTGGCCAACGCATCGGCCCCGGGGAGAATAAAAGACCTGAGCGACCTGCTGCAACCGGACGGCACGCTGCGCTGGGAAGTTCCCGCCGGGGATTGGCGGATTCTGCGCATCGGCACCACCTCGACCGCCAAGCGCAACCACACCGCCACCGCCGGCGGCGAGGGACTCGAGGCGAGCAAAATCGATGCGGACGCCATCGAACATCACTTCCGCAGCTTCCTTGGCAAGTTGATCGCGGACGCCGGTCCGCTCGCCGGACGCGCTCTCACCATGACCCATGTGGACAGCTGGGAGGTCGGGGCGCAGAACTGGGGGACGGGCCTGCTCGAAAAGTTCCGCGAACGCGCGGGCTACGACCCCCTGCCGTATCTGCCGGTGATCACCGGGACGTATGTCGGCGATCCGGAAGTTTCCGAGCGCTTCCTCTGGGACTACCGCCGCGTGCTGGCCGATGTGCTGGCCGATGAATACTACGGCAAGCTCCGCGAACTCGCCCAGCGCAACGGGATGAAGATGTCGGGTGAGGTTTATGGCAGCGGGATGTTTGACAGCCTCCAGGCCGCGGGGCGGATCGATGTGCCCATGGCCGAATTCTGGGTCTTCCAACAACCGCGAATTTTCCTCGCCCGGTTGGCCAGCTATTCCGCGCACACCTACGGCCGGCGGATCGTCGGTGCCGAGGCGTTCACCGGCGGCTCGGGCCGCGACAAATGGCAGAGCCACCCCGCCAGCCTCAAAGCGCTCGGCGACGCCCACTACGCCAGCGGGGTGAACCGGTTCATCATCCACCGCTACGCCATGCAGCCGTGGATGGATCACCTGCCTGGCATGACCTTCGGTCCCCACGGCATCCATCTGGAGCGCACACAAACGTGGTGGAAACCGGGCGCAGCATGGTTCCAATACCTCGGCCGCAGCCAGTTCCTGCTGCAGCAAGGCAGCCATGTGGCCGATGTGCTTTTCTTCACCGACGAAGGAGTTCCGAGTGAGATCCCCTACCTGCAAGTCGCTGATCGACTGCCCGCCGGCTACTCGCACGATGTCGCTTCGCGTGAAACCCTGCTCGAACGCACCCGCGTCGAAGACGGGCGGATCGTGGTGGACGCGATGCCGCTGCCGGGCGGCGAAGTCATGCCGCCCATGAGTTACCGCGTGCTGGTCCTGCCCGACCATCGGCGGATGACCCTGGCCATGGCCGAAAAGATCCGCGACCTCGTCGCCGCCGGAGCCACCGTCATCGGTCCTCGCCCGGTCGCCTCGCCCAGCCTCGCCGACAAGGGCGAAGGTGATGAAAAACTCCGCCGGATCGCTGACGAGGTTTGGGGACCGGACAACTCATCCGCCCCCCATCGCTACGGTCAGGGCACCATCTATCCGGCAAAGACCCCCGTGGACAACGTCCTGCGTGACCTCGGCGTCGCCCCCGCACTCGAACTGCGCGGGGCCGCCGACCCCGAAACCCTGCGCTGGTTCCAACGCCGTGACGCCGAGACGAACACCGACATCTACTTCCTCGCCAACGGCGGCGCGAAGCCGGAAAACATCTCAGCCGTCTTCCGCGCCTCCGGCCGCATCCCCGAACTCTGGCAGGCCGAGGACGGCAGTATCGCCCCCGCGCCGTTCTGGCGGCGGCTCGAGGACGGACGTTGCGAGGTGGACCTCACCCTCCAGCCCTCCGACTCGGCCTTTGTCGTCTTCCGGAAACCGGATCCCGGCGCAGCCACTCCGGTGAGTATTGCCTTCAACGGACAATCTGTGCGAGGGCTCGGCACGGCCACAGAGAATGGGAACGCCCTAGAGGTGAGGGCCGGTGGAGACGGCCTGTTCATTGCCGCCAACGAAGCAGGCACCGGGGAGATCACCTACTCCGATGGAAAGCGTGCGCCTTTCCAAGTCAGCCGCCCGGCCGAGAAGATCGCTCTCACCGGCCCCTGGCAGCTTTCTTTCCCGCCGGGCTGGAAGGCGCCGGAATCGATGACCCTCGATGCACTCGCCTCGTGGCATCACTCTCCGATCGACGACGTGCGACACTTCTCCGGCACCGCCACCTACCGCATCGAGTTCACCCTGCCCGACGATCTCCAGGGCCGGCAGGTCCTGCTCGACCTCGGCCAAGTCGAGGTCATCGCCGAAGTCGCGGTCAACGGACAAAACCTCGGCGTGCTCTGGCGCGCTCCGTTCGCCCGCGACATCACTGCGGCCGTCAAACCGGGTCGCAACGAACTCACCGTCCAGGTCACCAACCTCTGGGCCAACCGGCTCATCGGGGACGAGAAATTTCCGCCTTATCTGGAGTTTGAAAAAGACGGCGCGCCGAAGTCGCCCTGGCCGGACTGGGTCATCCCGGGCCCCGTGCCCAAGACCGGGCGCTTCACCTTCACCACCTGGCGCCACTATGACGCCAAGTCCCCGCTACTTCCCTCCGGACTGCTAGGCCCGGTCACCATCACCGTGCGTTCGCCCGTCGAAGTGAAACCATGAGACAATCATTGCGAGTTTCCCGAATAGTGACGAAACCCCGGACTCGATTGGGCGAGAGTGCCCGATAAATTCATGCCCGTTCCAGCCACCATACCGGACGACAGCAAATGTTTGAGAGCCATAGCCCGATGGATTGGGGACCGTCGCCGCACAACCGAGGGCGAGCCACCATGTCCGTATCTGCGCTGCAGCTTCCACCTGCCCGGGAAGGTCCGGTGCGCGACCCTGCAGTGGACCGCGCTCGGCGTGGCCGATCTCCATCTCAACGGGAAAAAAGTCGGCGATGCCTTCCTCATGCCGGGCTGGTCGGATTTCCGGCACCGCGTTCAAGTGATGAGTGCCGACGTGACCGCGATGCTCCATGCGGGGGACAACACCCTCGGGGCCATCCTCGGCGACGGATGGTATAGCGGCACGCTCTTGTTCAAAAACGAGCGCAATCACTACGGGACACATCCGCAGTTGCTGGCGCGTCTGGACATCGAACTGTGCGACGGACGCAAACGCAGCGTGACCACGGGGCGCGGTTGGGAGATGCGCTACGGTCCGGTTCTTTTTTCGGATATCTACCACGGGGAAAGCTACGACGCGCGGCGGGAACTCGGGGACTGGTGCCTGCCGGGAGCCCCGCAGACCGGTTGGCGTGCGGCGGATCTTTTCCCCAACTACCGCGGCCAACTTGTCCCGAAGATCAATGAAGCCGTGCGCGTGACGGAGTCTCTCCAGCCGCGGAAAATCACCGAGCCGCAACCGCGCGCTTATGTCTTCGATTTTGGACAGAATCACGCCGGGGTCTGCCGTCTCAGGGTGCGCGGTCGGCGCGGACAGCAGATCACGCTCAAGTTCGCCGAGATGCTCAACGCCGACGGCACCCTTTACCGCGAGAATCTCCGCCTGGCCCGCGCGACCGACACCTACATCTGCCGGGGCGGGGGCAAGGAGGAGTGGACGCCGCGCTTCACCTTCCACGGGTTCCGCTATGTCGAAGTCACGGGCTTGGACCGGAAGCCGTCCGCCGACCTGCTGACCGCCCTCGTCTTGCACACGGACATGGCCGCGACCGGGAAGTTCCACTGCTCGAATCCGCTGCTCAACCGCCTCGATCGCAACATTCGCTGGGGCTTGCGCAGCAATTTTCTCGACGTTCCCACCGATTGTCCGCAACGCGACGAACGCCTCGGGTGGACGGGCGATGCGCAGGTCTTCGTCGGCACGGCGGCCTTCCACTATCACGTTCGCGATTTCTTCCGCAAGTGGCTGCAGGACCTGCGCGACGGACAGCGGTCCGACGGTGCCTACCCCGACGTGGCACCCGACTTGCCCGGCAAGCGGAATCCCCTGGGTTCCGGTAATGCCGCATGGGCCGATGCCGGGGTCATTTGCCCATGGAAAATTTACCAGCATTACGGCGACCAACAGATCCTCGCGGAAAACTACAACGCGATGAAGCGCTGGATCAGCTATCAAGAGCGCACGTCGAAAAATCTGGTCCGCCCGCGCACACGCTACGGCGACTGGTTGGCCATTGATGCGGTCACCCCGGACAACGCGCCCGTCCCCTGCGACCTCGTCGGCACCGCCTACTTCGCGCACACCGCGCAGTTCATGGCCAAGATTGCCCGGGTGCTCGGTGAAAAGGCCGATGCGCAGCATTTCCACGGGCTCCACGGACGGGTCGTCGAAGCGTTCCGCAACGCCTACGTCACGCCGGAGGGACGTGTCGTCGGTCATTGCCAGACGTCCTATTTGCTGGCGTTGGCCTTCGATTTGCTGCCTGCCAGGCTGCGTCCGGAGGCCCTCGCGCATCTCGTCGATCTCATCGAGTCGCGCGGTTGCCATTTGACGACCGGTTTCGTCGGCACCCCGTTGCTTCTGCCTGTGCTCACGCGATTCGGCCGAACCGACTTGGCCTACAACATCCTGTTGCAGCAGGACTATCCATCGTGGCTCTACACGGTCCGCAATGGCGCAACCACCATGTGGGAACGCTGGAACAGCTACAGCAAAGAGCACGGCTTCGGCGACGTCGGCATGAACTCTTTCAACCACTACGCCTACGGCGCCGTGGGCGAGTGGATGGTTGCCGTCATCGGAGGGATCCGCCCGCTGGCCCCGGGCTACAAAAAAATTCTCTTCGCCCCCGAACCCGGAGGGGGCCTCACCTCCGCGGATTGCCAACTCGACACCCCGCGAGGCCGTTCTGC
>JBILDG010000121.1:0-6062 GCA_044352715.1 Chthoniobacterales bacterium
GGCGAACTGAACAGCGCCACCGAGCGCCTGGCCGAGACCTTCGCCCTCGGAGAATTCATGCCCAGCGTGCGACTCCTCCCCCGCGAGGACAAACGACGCGCCCTGCAATTCACACAACTAAGTAACGAATTGCTCGCCGCCCTCGAGGTCAACGACCTCACCCGGGCCGAAAAGCTCGTGAACGAGATCGGTGCCATCTCCAGCGACTACAACACGAGCAAGCCGCTCGCCAAAATCGAGACGGCCAAGACCCTCAGCGCCATGCACCTCGCCAAAGCCAAAAATGCCGCCATCTCCGGCGACAAGGCTGTGATGGAATCGGAACTTCGTGCCGCCGCCGAAATCTGGCCTCGCAACCCCGCGCTGGCCGAGGTCGGCAACACCATCTTCAAACAAACCGACGTCCAACTCCAAACCATCAACGAACTCGACAGCCTCATCGACCAAGGCGATCACCGCACGATCTTCAACCAAAGTGCCAAGTTCATCGCCGCCGCCGCGCTTTATCCCGACAAGCAGGAAAAACTCGGCACCATCCTCAAGGAGATGACCGAGATCGAGGCCTCCCTCCAACGCGCCCGCGAGTTCCAGCAACGCGGCGACGCCGCCGGTGCTTGGGAGAGCATCCAACTCGCTTCGCAGCAATACCCGCAGGACACCGAGATCAATAAACTCCGCGCCGACCTCGCCAGCGGCGGAGCCGCCACTTTCGTCCAATCACTCAACAAAGGCACCGACCTCGAATCACGCGGCGAATACGGCGCCGCCCTCGCATGGTATCTCGACGCCCACCGCCAATACCCGCCGAGCAAGTTCGCCCAAGAGCGCATCGATGCGCTTGCCGCCCGCATTCTCCCCGGAGCCACGCCCGCCGCCACCGCTCCTTGAGGGCGGCCTTGCGGACGTTCCCATCCTCGCCGTCTCTCGTATGTCCATCTTGAAAAATCTCTGGCCTTGGGCCGCCGCCGCACTCAGCGGTGCGCTGCTCGTGTTTTCCTTCGCGCCGTTCGACCAAGCGTGGCTCGTCTGGATCGCGCTGGCCCCGCTCTTTGCCGCCATCTGGTTCGGCCCCGTCCATCCGCGCTATCCGCTGCTCCGCAAAGCCGAACTCGGCTACGTCACCGGCTTGGTCTACTTCCTCGGCTCGCTCTCGTGGCTGACCACCGTGACCACCCCCGGGTGGTTTGTCCTCTGTCTCTATCTTGCACTCTACCCCGCGCTCTGGGCGGCCTTGGTTTTCCTCCTCGCCACCCCGCAGGAGAATCCGCATTCGTTCAAATCCGTCTGGCTCAGCTCCTGGCGCAACCTCGCCACCGGCCTGCTCGCCGCCGCCGCATGGGTCGCCGTGGAATTCCTGCGCGGCCATGTCTTCACCGGCTTAAGCTGGAACTCGCTCGGCGTCGCCCTGCACGCCAACGTCCCGCTCATCCAACTCGCCTCGCTGACCGGCGTGGGCGGACTTTCCTTTCTGGCCGTTTTGACCTCGGCCATCGCCGTGGCCACCGTGCGCCGGCTCATGATCGAGGCACGCGGCGGGAAAATCCGCGCGCACTTCGATTTCACGCTCACCATCGCCCTCGTCATCGCCGCCTTCGGCTTCGGCCTGCGACAAATTTCCCAGCGCGGCAACTTCACCCCCCTGCGCGTCGCCGCCGTCCAACCCGCCATCCCGCAGGATCAAAAATGGAACGCGGCTTTCGAACAACGCATCTATGACACGCTCGCTCGCCAGACCGGCGCCGCCGTGGCCATGCAACCCGACCTCATTCTCTGGCCCGAGGCGGCCACACCACGGGGATTTTTCGAGGACCCGGTCGCCAACGCGTTCGTGAAGGAATGGATCGCCCGCGGCGACTTCAGCCTGCTTTTCGGCACGCTCATCCTCAGCCACGCCGCCGATTACAACGCCGCCGTCATGGTCAACCGCGCGGAGATGGAACCGCAGGTTTACCCGAAATCGCACCTCGTCATGTTCGGCGAATACATCCCTTTCCGGGAAAGCTTCCCGCTCTTCGCCATCATTGTCGGCGGACTCGTCCCGGCCGACTTCGACGCGGGAGCGGGGCCGGTTCTTTTCCGTTTGGCCAAGCCGGTTGTCACTCTCGCCCCGCTCGTCTGCTTCGAGGACACGCTCGGCTATCTCGGCCGTGACGCCGCCAACTTGGGCGCCCAGCTTTTCGTCAATGTGACCAACGATGGATGGTTCAAACGCAGCGCCGCCTCCCGCCAGCACCTGGCCCATGCCGTCTTCCGCTGCGCGGAGAATCGCCGACCGATGATCCGTTGCGCCAACACCGGCATCACCTGCGTGATCGATCACCTCGGTCGCGTGCGCCAGACCTTGGCAACCGCCGAGGGTGACACCTTCGGCGAAGGTGTCCTCCTCGCCGAAGTGGAAGTTCCGACAACTCCGCCGGTGACATTTTACATGCGGCACGGCGAAGCCTTTTCCGCGATCTGCCTCGGGACAACCATCCTCGCCTTGGGCTTGGTCATTCTTCGCCGCCGACGCCCGCTCGAAGCACGGTAGAGCCCGGCGTTTGTAAAAATTTTCCGCGGGCACGGGACCGCGGGGTTCGCCCCGCATTTTCAGCTTCCCGCTGCGCGTTTTTCGCACTTTGCTTGCGCCCATGAATCCCGACATCTACGAAAAACTCGGGTTGTTTTACCTGGGCCGTGAAGTCCAAGCCGACGGTCAACCGACCGACCGTCCCTTGCTTTACAACTCCAGCAATTTGACCACACACGGCGTTTGCGTGGGCATGACCGGTAGCGGCAAGACGGGCCTCTGCATTGCTTTGCTGGAGGAGGCCGCGATGGACGGCATCCCGGCGCTGATGATCGACCCGAAGGGCGACTTGGGCAATCTGCTGCTGACTTTCCCGGGCTTGGGCGCGAGCGACTTCTCCCCATGGGTCAACGAGGAGGAAGCGCGGAAAGCAGGAGTGACCTTGGACGAGTTCGCCGGCCAAGAGGCGCAAAAATGGAAGGATGGTCTGGCCCAGTGGGGCCAATCGCCGGAACGCATTGCTGCCCTTCGCGAGAAAGCCGAGATTTCCATCTACACACCCGGCAGCAACGCCGGCATCCCGCTCTCCATTTTGCGATCCTTCGAGGCTCCCGGCCCCGGTATCGCCGATGATACGGAGTTGCTGGCCGAACGCGTGCAGAGCACGACGGCCGGATTGCTGGGGCTTTTGGGCATCAATGCCGACCCGCTGCGCAGCCGAGAATTCAGCCTGCTTTCGGCCATTCTTCTCGACGCGTGGAAGAAAGGCCATTCGCCCGACTTGGAGGCTCTGATCGGCGCGGTGCAGAATCCGCCTTTCGAGAAAATCGGAATCCTGCCCATCGAGGAGTTTTTCCCGGCGAAACAGCGCACCGAATTGGTCATGGCGCTGAACAACCTGCTCGCGTCGCCCGGCTTTGCCACCTGGCGCGAGGGCGAACCCCTCGACATCGCCCGCCTCCTCCATACACCCGAAGGCAAACCACGTCTGGCCGTCCTGAGCATCGCCCACCTTTCCGATGCCGAGCGCATGTTTTTTGTCACGACACTGCTCGAGGAAGTCATCGCCTGGATGCGACGCCAACCCGGCACGCCCTCGCTGCGTGCCCTGCTCTATCTCGACGAAATTTTCGGCTACCTCCCGCCCATTGCCAACCCTCCGTCCAAGGGACCTCTCCTCCTCTTGCTCAAACAGGCACGCGCGTTCGGACTCGGACTTCTCCTCGCCACGCAGAACCCGGCCGACCTCGATTACAAAGCGCTGGCCAACTGCGGGACGTGGTTCATCGGACGCCTCCAGACCGACCGTGACAAGCAACGCGTGCTCGAAGGACTGGAGAGCGCCAGCGCCGGACGCGGCACCGATCGCGGGGCTTTGACGCAACTGCTCAACGCTTTGGGCAAGCGCGTCTTCCTGCTCAACAGCGTGCATGAACCGGCCCCCATCATGTTCCAAACCCGCTGGACCATGAGCTACCTGCGGGGCCCCCTCACGCGCGAGCAAATCCGCGTGCTGATGGAGCCGGCCAAAGCATCCGCTCCCGCTACGCCCGCGCCTCCGCCGCGCACGGAGACCGCAGCTGACAACACCAGCCCCGAACCTCCGGTTGCCGAGACCGGGGTCTGGCAGCTTGTCCTCGCCGACCAGCCGGCGAGTTTGCATCCTTCGCTCGGCATACGAGTGAAAGCCGCCTTTGCCTCGCGACGCCCCGTAGCGGAAACCCAAGCTGGGATTCTGATCAGCGTGCCCTTGGGAGCCGATGGAAAACCTTCTTGGAAACATGCCGCGGCTGCGGGAAGCACTTACGAAGCTACCCCGCCCGTTGCCCACGGAGGATCAACCTTTGCCCCGGTCCCGGCACCGGCTCTGCAAGCGGCCGTGCACGCAGCTTGGCAACAGGAAGCCCGCACACAAATCGGCGAAAATATTGAAGTTGTCGTGCTGCGATCGGGTGGCGTGACCGGTATGCCTTTTGAGAGCGAGACCGACTTCCGTCTGCGTCTCGAGCAAGCCGCCCGCGAACAACGCGACGAGGCCGTGCGCAAGCTGAGGGAAAAATTCGCCACCAAAATCAACGCGGCCAGCCAACGTGTCATCCGCGCGCGCGAAGCCGTCGCCCAGCAGGCATCCCAGGCCCGCGCCGCCCAAATGCAAACAGCCATCAGTGTCGGGACATCGGTTCTCGGTGCGCTCTTCGGCAAGCGGGCCTCGGGCCTCGGCCATATCTCCCGCGCCGGCACCGCCGCCCGCGGAGCAACCCG
Source organism: Chthoniobacterales bacterium (assembly GCA_044352715.1). Taxonomy (GTDB): domain Bacteria; phylum Verrucomicrobiota; class Verrucomicrobiia; order Chthoniobacterales; family JACTMZ01; genus JACTMZ01. The sequence continues at coordinate 4,772 of JBILDG010000121.1, forward strand.
CGCGATGAAAGAATCGGCCGATGTCGGCACGGCGCAGGATAAACTCGCGGCGGCCGAGGCGGCTGCCGCTGAGTTGGAAGCCGAGATGGAAGCGCAAATAGCCTCGTTGCCCGCTCCCTCCGCGGTAGCCGGTCAATTGCCGGAAACGCTGCGCCTCAAGCTCGTCCCCGCCACCCTCCGCGTGGAATCCACCGGCATCCTCTGGACGGCTTGAAAAACAACCAACACGAATCACTGCGTTCCAAGGTGGATCGTGACGTCCCTGGTGCTCCGGGATTCATGTTTTACCCTCCCGGCAGGCACCCACAGCCTTAGATTGACGCCAAGGCTGGCTTTAAGCCGCGCGTCCGGCGGCGCTGGCCTCGGGCACCTCGTTGAGTTTACCCGAGCGCACGTCGTAGATGTAGCCGTAGATCGGAATGGTTTTCGGCACGAGCGGATGGTTGCGGATGCGTTTTACGTCATCGATCAAGGCCTGGTTTTCGTCGGTAAAGGTGAGCCAATCGATCTTCTCCCCTTCGGGTGAACCGGGACCCACGCCGACATCGTGCCATCCTTTCTCATCGATCACGGCCTGCTCGAGGCTGCTCGAGAGCAGGTCGGTCATGATTTTGTTGTTGAAAAGCACCATGCCGCAATCGGTGTGGTGGATGACGAAAAATTCTTTCGTGCCGAGCAGTTTGTAAGAAATAACAAGCGAACGAATGGCGTCGTCGCTCGCGCGGCCACCGGCATTGCGGATGATGTGCGCGTCGCCCTCGGAAAGACCGGCAAACTTGGAGGGCAGCATACGGGCATCCATGCAAGTGAGGATGGCGAACCGGCAAGCGGGCGGCAGGGGCAATTTGCTTCTCTCGCCGAACGCGGCAACGTAGCTGGCATTGGCGGCTTCGACTTTTTGGACGATGGGAGATTTGTTCATGGGTTCAAGATTTAGTAGAAATCTATGGGAACTACCTGATGCAGACCAGCGCGGATTGACTGAACCGTGAAATCCGTGTGGAATCCGCGCGGTTTTCGTCTCTATGGATCTCAGCCTGGCCATCACCAACATCCTTAATCCGGCTGCTTTGTTTTTTGCGCTGGGGTTCGCGGCTGTGGTGCTCAAAACCGATCTGGAAATTCCGGCTCCTCTGCCGAAGCTGTTCTCGCTCTATCTCATCATCGCCATCGGCTACACGGGCGGCACCAAATTGGCGGCTTCGGGACTGAGTTCCACGGTGCTGCTCTATATCGGGGCCGCCATGCTGATGGCTCTGGTCGTTCCCGTCTGCGTCTTCTTTGTCCTGCG
>JBILDG010000122.1:0-6009 GCA_044352715.1 Chthoniobacterales bacterium
GGTGGAGCAGTGGGTCGGCGCGGGCTGGCGCCTGAGCTTGCCGACCGGCAGCTTCCCCATCGATGTCTCCTACGGCTGGGAAGTTCATCGCCTGCCTTTCGGGCTGGTGCTCGAAGATTTCATCGTCGAACGCAACGAGGGCACGGACGAACCCGCGTCGTTCCAAAGCAACTTGGCCATGGTTTTGCCGGATGGAGTTAAGGACGCCACCGGTTCGTGTTCGATGAATCAGCCGGCCAATTATCCCAACGCCTTCTGGCGCTCGCTCACCGGCCTGACTTACAAAATTTCCCAAGCCTCTTGGAATCCGAACGATCTGAGCCAAAGCTCGGTGCAAATCCTCCGCGATCCGGGTTGGCTGGGCAAATGGACCGGATCGCTTATTCTTTGCCTCGGTCTGGTGCTGATGTTCATGTTCCGCCGCCCCGGCGAATCGTCAGCCGCGAAAAACTGAAAAACTATGAGACTGCTCACCCTTGCCCTTCTTGCCATGGCGGCGGCGCCATTGTCTGGCTCACCGGCCAAAGTGGACCTCCAACCGTGGGAGTCGCTCGTCGTGCAGGACTCGGGACGCCGCAAACCGGTCGGCACTTTCGGTCACGAGGTTCTCGTGAAAATCGCCGGGCGCGATCCGGTGCGGACCAATGATGGAGAGACATTCAATGGCAGCGCCTTTGCTTTTTCGATGCTCTTTGCCACGCACGACTGGAGGCAAGAGCCCGTCATTCTCGTCTCGTATCGTCCGCTGGTGGAAGCGGTCGGGCTCGATCCTGCCCGCAAACGCTTCTCGCGTCAGGAACTGGTGACGGCAACGAAACTCACCTCGCTCGCTCAAGATGCAGCGGCTCTGCGGCAAGCCGGAGAACCAGTCCCCCGACTCAACACCGAGGCCCAGACGGTGCTCGGACGCATGCAGCTTTTCGACGCGCTCGGCACGGCTTCCGCTTTTCTCCTAGCGCCACCACCACCCGGTTCGCCGGCCGGCGCCCCATGGCTGGGCATCGATCAACTCGCCACCGTTTATCCGCCGGAAAAAGCCGCGCCGGTTCTGCAGGATCTGCGGGCCCTCAACATTGCGGCCAGCGAGGGTGACCAAGCCAAGTTTGCCGATGCCTCGCAGCGGTTGGTCAACGACCTGCGGGCGCTCAATCCCGAAGTTTATCCCGCCGACCAAGTGATCGCCCGAGAACTTCACTACAACCGGCTCAATCCCTTCGACACGGCGATGTGGCTACTCATTCCCGCAGCCCTGCTGCTGATGGTCGGTTCGCGCCACGGTTGGCGGCGACTTCCGTTGTTCGCTGGCGTCGCCGTGAGCGCGTCCTCGTTGGCCTGCATGGTTTACGGGCTTTACCTGAGGGTCATCATCGCCGGACGCGCGCCGGTCACGAACATGTATGAATCGGTCGTCTGGGTTGCCATGGGAACCGTGCTCTTCGGGCTGATATTTTACGCCGTTTACCGGAATCGCTTGATGCTCTTGAGCGCGTTGCCGGTGAGTTTTCTGTGCCTGCTGCTGGTGCGCAGCCTGCCCGTGGCAATGCCGGCCCGGCTTGACCCGCTCGTGCCCGTGTTGCGCGACAACTTCTGGCTCACGGTTCACGTTCTGACCATCACGCTGAGCTATGCGGCCTTCGCCCTCGCCCTCGGCTTTGCCCACATCGTGCTCTGGCGATACATCCGCCACCCGCAGACCGCCCCGGCACTGCGTCAATTGCACACCTGGCTCTACCGCATGATGTTTGTCGGGCTTATTTTGCTGGCGGTCGGCACCATCCTCGGCGGCGTGTGGGCCAACTACAGCTGGGGTCGCTTCTGGGGCTGGGACCCCAAGGAAACCTGGGCCCTCATCGCGCTGCTCATGTATGTGCTCGCCATCCACGGCAAAATGGCCGGTTGGTGGGGCGATTTCGGGATGGCGGTCGCCGCGGTGGTGAACTTCGCCGGAATCATCATGGCTTGGTATGGCGTGAACTACGTTCTCGGCGCCGGCCTGCACAGCTACGGCTTCGGCGTGGGTGGCGAAGGCTATGTGCTCGCCTTTTTGGCACTCGAAGCCGCCTATGTGCTCATCGCTTTTGTCCGTCATCGCGGCGCGATGCGCGCCGGTGTCGCTTCCGAAATTCCCGGGGACTCAGGCCATAGTGCCCTTTGAATTGGCGGTTGAATTGCGAGATGCTCCGGTAGCCCGCCGCAAAGGCAATGCCGGTGATTGACTCCTCGCTCTCGCGCAAATCCTGCCGCGTCTGCTGCAGACGCATTTCGTTGACATATTCTTTGTAGCGCAAGCCGGTGCGGCGATGAAACAGTCTGGAAAAATGACTCGTGCTTAGCCCGACCGCGCGGGCGATTTCCTCCTGCGACGGGTCATCGCGGAACTGTTCGCGGATCAGCTGGCATGCCCGTTTGATCGAAGGCGGCAAATCCTCGCCCGCCTGAAAAAGCTCCAGCGACAGCTCCTTGACCAGATAACCGGCCGCCATTTCCAACATCCGGCGCAGGGCCTCCACCCTCGAGGGCGGAACCACGCTGGTGCGACCGCATAAACGCGCAATCTCCTCGCGTTCGAGACGAACACCGCCGCGTTCAAGCAAATGGCGCACGCGGTTGGTCTCACGCATCAAGGGCCTCGCCTCGTAAAATCCCCCCGTCACCAAATATCCAAGCAACCCGACTGAAGCCCGGATCGGCACTGCGCAAACCACCGTTCCCGCCACGCAATGCCCCATGGCCGTGCCTTCGCGCGCTTGGTCCAACAAACGCAAACACAAGGAGACGCAAAGGACCCGGCCAACCTCGCTGCCATCAAGTCGCTGGCACAGGGCAGAATGCGCACGGCAAGGCGCCTGAAAATCAGCCGGTTTCGAGACATCAAGAAACTGCACCCGGACTCCGGAAACCTCCCACAGGTCGTTCAAAACGGACTGCAAGACGGCCGAGGAACGCACCCTCTCGGCAAAGGCCTGACGGATCATTTTTGACACAGCCGCAATCTCATCAATTCTGTATGACTACACAACGACTTTGCGGATTACGTGCACAAAAAATGCACGATATTTGCTTTCTGCGGGATAGTTTTTCATCGCAAAAACGTGCAAGAATCAACCCGTCAATCAACGTTATGGCTAAACTCCACCTACCCTACGCCTTGCCTGCTGAAGCCAAGGAAATTCTCGCCGCCGCCCCGAAAGTCACCGTCGCCGAATCGGTCGATCAGCTTGTCGCTCTCTCGACCCGCGATGCCGTCAATGGCTGGCAGGAAGTCTCTTACGATGTGCCCGGCCGCGGCCCGGTGGTCGAAGCACGGGTGTGTGCGGTCAAAAACGGGATCGCCGCCAACTACCTCGAGCCCTACATGCGCCGCCGAGACCCGGATTGCATGGTCATCGGCGACAAACGACCGACCGACAAGCCCACCTTCCAAGAGCGCTTCAATCGCGACTTTGATGCCGTTCGCGAAGAAACCTTCGCCTGGCTCAAAACGCAAAACCTCGCCGTGTTTCCTTTCCTGGCCGGGGTGGACAACAAGGGCGTTGATGCCTTCGTCATCGCGCCGGACAACGCCGGATTCTTTGCCTTCGGCTTGGCCCTTCTGCAAGGACTGCTCGAACCCTCGCAAATCCCGGAAAACTTCGAACCCAAGGCGATTATCTACGTCGCACCGCCGTTCCGTCATACGCACTTCGACGGAAAGCAGGTCGTCGTGCACAACCGCACCGAGCAATACCACGAACTTTTCAGCTACAACCTTTATCCGGGGCCCAGCGCCAAAAAAGGTGTTTACGGATTCCTCCTCAACGTCGGCGAAGGCGAAAAATGGGTCACCATGCACGGCTCGACCGTCCAAGTCGTCACGCCTTACGGGCAGAAAATCGTCATTTCCCACGAAGGAGCGAGCGGCGGGGGCAAGAGCGAGCTTCTCGAACAGGCGCATCGTCAGGAAGACGGCAGCCTTCTTCTCGGCCGCAACATCATCACCGGCGACCGTCGTACGCTCACCCTGCCGCGCAATTGCGAACTCCGCCCTGTCACCGATGACATGGCTTTGTGTCACCCTTCTCTCAGCCTCGGGCGAGGCAAACTCAGCGTCGTTGATGCGGAAGACGCGTGGTTTGTGCGCGTGAACCACATCGAACACTACGGCGTCGATCCGCATCTCGAGAAACTGACCATCGAGCCGTCTGAAAAAATTCTTTTCCTGAACATCCAAGCTCACCCCGGAGCCACTGCTCTGATCTGGGAACACATCGAGGACTCGCCCGGCAAACCTTGCCCGAACCCGCGCGTCGTTATCCCGCGCCGCATCATCCCGGGCATCGTCAACAAACCCGTCGAAGTCGACGTGCGCAGTCTCGGTGTCCGCTGCCCGCCCTGCACCCGCGAGCATCCGACTTATGGCATCCTCGGCTTCTTCCATCTGCTCCCGCCCTCGCTGGCTTGGCTCTGGCGCCTCGTCGCCCCGCGCGGACATGCCAACCCGAGCATTGTGGACAGCGAAGGCATGAGCTCCGAAGGCGTCGGCTCTTACTGGCCTTTCGCCACCGGGCGCAAGGTGGACCAGGCCAACCTGCTGCTCCAGCAAATCCTCGAAACCCCGAAGGTGAAATACCTGCTCGTGCCCAACCAGCACATCGGCGCCTGGGAAGTCAGCTTCATGCCGCAGTGGATCATGCGCGAATACATCGCGCGACGCGGCGGGGCGGATTTCGAAGCCTCCTCGCTGCGCTCCGCCCGCTGCCCGCTGCTCGGATATTTGCCCTCCTCGATCCTGATTGAAGGTCGCACGATCGGCAGCTGGTTCTTCGAGGTGGACAAACAACCCGAAGTCGGCGAAGCCGCTTATGACACCGGGGCGGAAATCCTCACCGACTTCTTCCATCGCGAATTGACTGGCCTCCTGCATGAAGACCTTCATCCGACCGGCCGCGCGATCATCGATTGCTGTCTGGAAGGCGGTTCGCTGGAGGATTACGTCAAACTCATCCCGCACGAACTGATGCGGATCGAGGACTGACCCTGACCGGCCACACACAAAAAGCTGTTTCCCGCCCCGGCCGTCGTCATCCGCTCCCGTAGAGTGCGGCTCCCCCGACGCGCCGGGAGCCCTGCTTTATCCACACGGCAGCTCTCAGCTTTTTTGTTTCCTACCCACCACCAACAGAACGCACGATTTTGCCGAGGGCCGTGCGAACGATGGGGCCGACTTCAACCGCTTGCGGACGGGCGAACGGGGGAAACACATCGAAAGCTTCCCGCGCCTCGTTCGCGGCCGCGCTGTTCTCCGCCTGCACCCTCAGCGTGTGTCCATTGCGCGCATCCTCGGCAACGATCAGACAGACCGCGCCCGACTTGACGCGTGACTGCAACTCTCGCTCCAGCGCAGCCGCATCGACCAACTCCCCGCGGATTTTCACCAAATCATCCACCCGGCCCAGCACGCGAAGTTCACGCCCTTGCAACTCCGCCCGGTCACCCGTGCGATACCAACCGTCTGCTTTCGGGTCTTCCCAGCGCACGCCGCCATTCGCGCGGAACAGCATCCAGCCGGACAGCATGGATGGTCCGCGCAACTCAAGCACACCCGCCTCGTCCAGCCTCGCCTCGATATGCGGGAGCAACGGCAGCCAGTCCCCGTCGGTCGAGCCGGGCGCGGCCGTTGCCACTTGCGAGCAAGCCTCGGTGAGTCCGTAGCTTGGCAAAATCGGCCATCCCAAATCCCGGGCCTGCGCGCGCAAATTCCCCTCCAAGGCACCACCGCCCACCACAGCCGCACGCAGGGAGGGCGGAGCCTTGGCCCCGGCTTTCACCAGATCGTGCACTTGTGTGGGAACCAAAGACGTCAAGGTGGCCCGCGCATTTTCCGCGGAATCCAAAAAACTCTCCACCGACCATCCGGCGCATGTTTGCACCCGTGCACCGGTGAGAGCTGCCCGCACCTCGATCCCCAAACCGCCGACATGAAAAAGCGGCAACGGATTCAGCCACACATCGTCCTTGCCCGCACCGAGG
>JBILDG010000123.1:0-6003 GCA_044352715.1 Chthoniobacterales bacterium
TTTTTGGCGCGCGCCATGCGGGGCGACCGCCCGACATGGTGACAAGCGTGTTGGCGTTCACCTTCATTGCGCTCCCGGGATTCTGGGTCTCGTATTTGCTGGCCATCGCGCTGGTCAATTACGCCGCCGTGCCGATCCTTGGCACGCACACGATCGGCGTCGCCTTTGCCAACGGGCTGGAGGTTTTTCTCGACCGCTGGTGGCACGTCATGCTGCCCGCTTCGATCTTGGCCATCGGCGGCATCGCGGTGCAGTCGCGTTTCATCCGCGCGAGCATGGTCGAGACTTTGCGCGAAGATTACATCCGCACCGCGCGGGCCAAGGGATTGGACGAGAATGCGGTGTTTTACCGTCACGCGTTGCGCAACTCGATCCGTCCTCTCATCACCGGCATCGGGTTGCTGCTGCCGGCGTTGATCGGCGGTGCGGTCATCATCGAAAACATTTTCGCTTACCCTGGGATGGGGCGTCTTGGTTACGAGGCTGTGCTCGAGCGCGATTACCCGACTTTGGTGGCTTTGAACTTTGTCACGGCCGCTCTTGTCCTGCTGGGCAACCTGCTGGCCGACGTGCTTTACGCGGTGGTCGATCCGAGGGTGAGACTCGAATGATCACGACGACTCCAACTCCCGTGGAAGCGGTGCCGGCCAGTCCGGCCGGGCGCATGTGGCGGCGTTTCCGTCGCGACAAAATCGGCATGGCGGCGCTCTCTATGGTGGGCCTGCTCGGCGTGGTCGCGTTGGTATTTTTCATTCTCGATCGTCTCGGGATTCCGTTCCCGATGGATCCGGATGCGACGAATTTGGAGCGCAAGCTGTTGCCGCCGAATACGGTCAATTGGCTCGGCACCGACAACCTCGGCCGCGACGTGCTGAGCCGTCTGCTCAACGGGGCCTACATTTCGCTCACGGTCGGATTTGTGGCGGTTTTCGTTTCGCTCTCGATCGGGGTGACGGTTGGGGCTGTGGCGGGCTACTTTGGCAAGTGGGTGGACAATCTCATCATGCGCGTGGTGGATGCGATCATGTGCTTTCCCACATTTTTTCTGATTCTCACGGCGGTCGCGTTGCTCGGACCGAGCATTTTCAACATCATCGTTGTCATAGGTCTCGTGAGCTGGACCGGCACGGCGCGTCTGGTGCGCGCGGAATTTTTGACCCTTCGCGAGTCAGCTTACGTGCAAGCGGCGCGGGCCTTGGGTCAGCGCGGACCGCGGATTATTTTCCGTCATATCCTGCCCAATGCGGCGGCGCCGATTTTGGTCACGGCCGTGCTGGGCGTGCCCGAGGCCATTCTCGCCGAGGCGGGGCTGAGTTTTCTCGGTTTCGGCGTGCAACCGCCGCAGGCCACGTGGGGCAACATCATCGCCGATGGCAAGACGTATATTCTCGATGCGTGGTGGCTGATTTTGTTTCCCGGGCTTGCCATTCTCGTCGCCGCGCTGTCGTTTTACCTCACCGGCGAGTCGCTGCGGCAAGCCGTCGAAACCCGCTCCGAACGCTCATGAACAAACCCATCCTCCAAGTCCGCGACCTGTGCATCGATTTCGTGCTGGAAGACCGCACGATCGAAGCGGTCCAAGGTGCGACGTTCGACCTTGCCGCAGGCGAGACGCTGGCCATCGTGGGCGAAAGCGGCAGCGGCAAAAGCGTGACCGCGCTCGCGCTCACGCGTTTGCTGCCCATTCCGCCGGCCGTGATCAAACGCGGCGAGATTTTGTTCGACGGGCAAAGCGTGCTGACGATGAATGCGCCGGATCTGCGCAAGCTGCGCGGCGGAAAGATCGCCTATATTTTCCAAGAGCCGAGCACGTCGTTGAATCCCGTCTTCACCGTGCGCAGCCAGATCGCCGAGGCGATACGTTTGCACCGCCCGGACGTGACCGACGTGGATGCGGAAGTCGTGCGCTGGCTCGATGCGGTGGGGATTGTCGATGCGGCGAAACGGATGAACGACTACCCGCACCAGTTGAGCGGCGGGATGCAGCAGCGTGTGATGATCGCCATGGCGCTGGCCTGCCAGCCCGACGTGCTCGTGGCCGACGAGCCGACGACCGCGCTCGATGTGACGATCCAGGCGCAGATCATGGAATTGCTCGCGTCGTTGAAAGAACGCTTCGGCATGGCGGTGATCCTCATCACGCACAACTTCGGCATTGTCTCCGGTTTCGCTTCGCGTGTGCTCGTCATGTATCGCGGCAAAATCGTCGAGCAGGGCCCGACCGAGGACGTGCTGCGCCATCCGCAACACCCCTACACGCGCGCATTGATCGACTGCATCCCGCGCCTCGGCGCGAATGAAAAACGCCTCAAGACGATCGACCACGCGGCGATCAACGCGGCGGGTTGAGCCTTGCCATCGAGGGGCGCGCCATTTTGGATGCGCGGATGGAACGTTCTTATGGTCGGGGTGTGGATGGTTTGCGTCCGGTGACTTTCGAAAAAGGGATTGCGCCGCATGCGGCGGGGTCGGTGCTGGTTTCCTTCGGCAACACGAAGGTGGTCTGCGCGGCGACGATTGATGAAGCGGTGCCGCGCTGGATGCAGGTCCAGAAAGTGAGCGGCGGTTGGTTGACGGCGGAGTATTCGATGCTGCCCTACGCGACGCTCGACCGCAAAGCACGCGACATTTCCCGCGGCAAGCTCGATGGACGCACGACGGAGATCCAGCGGTTGATCGGCCGGGCGTTGCGAGCGGTGGTGGATTTGGAAAAATTGGGTCCGCGCACACTGTGGGTGGATTGCGATGTGTTGCAGGCCGATGGCGGGACGCGGACGGCGGCGATTACGGGCGCGTGTGTGGCGGTCGAGTTGGCCTGCCAGAAGTTGATCGCGGAGAAGAAAATCAAAGAGTCGGCCCTCAAGGAGCGCGTGGCGGCGGTGAGCGTCGGGGTGGTGGAGGGCGAGGTGTTGCTCGATTTGGACTATCTGGAAGACAAAGAGGCGTCGGTCGATATGAATCTGGTGATGACGCAAAGCGGGGAGTTTGTGGAGGTGCAGGGTTCGGGCGAGGAGGCCACGTTTGGCGAGGAAGCGCTCTTCGAGATGCTGCGGCTCGGGCGAGCTGGAATTGAAAGTTTGCTTGCGCTTCAGGAGCAGGCTCTTACTGTGTCCGCCCCGTAACCCGCATGAAAAAGGCTCTCATCACAGGCATTACCGGCCAAGACGGCTCGTATCTGGCCGATTTGCTGGTGGCCAAGGGCTATGAGGTTCACGGGATCATCCGTCGGGCGAGCACCTTCAATACCGCGCGCATCGACCATCTTTACCAAGACCCGCACGTCAACGGAGTGCGGCTGTTCCTTCACTACGGCGACCTTGCGGATGCGGTCAATCTGACCAAGCTGCTCTATGAATTGCAGCCTGACGAAGTTTATAATCTCGGCGCCCAGAGCCATGTGAGGGTGAGTTTCGATATCCCGGAATACACCGCCGATGTGACTGGGGTGGGCACGATCCGGATCTTGGAAGCCATCCGCGAGTCGGGGGTGAAGCCGCGTTTTTACCAGGCCTCGAGCAGCGAGATGTATGGCAAGGTGCAGGAAGTGCCGCAGACGGAGACGACGCCGTTCTGGCCGCGCAGTCCGTATGGGTGCGCCAAGGTGTTCGGTTACTGGGCGACAGTGAATTACCGCGAGAGCTACGGGCTCTTTGCCAGCAACGGCATTCTTTTCAACCACGAAAGCCCGCGACGCGGCGAGACGTTCGTGACGCGCAAGATTTCCCGCGCTGTCGCCGCGATCAAGCTGGGGCTGCAGAACGAATTGTATCTGGGTAACATGGACGCCAAGCGCGACTGGGGTTACGCCCCGGAATACGTCGAAGGCATGTGGCGTATGCTCCAGGCCGATGAGCCGGACGACTTCGTCTTGGCCACCAACGAGACGCATACGGTGAAAGAATTTGTGCAAGTCGCCTTCGACCACGCGGGCTTGGATTGGGAAAAACACGTCAAATATGACGCCCGCTACGAGCGCCCGGCCGAGGTCGATTTGCTCATCGGCGATCCGGCCAAAGCCAAGAAGAAGCTTGGCTGGGAGCCGAAAGTCCGCTTCAAGGAGCTGGTCCACATCATGGTGGACGCGGATGTGGAAATGCTTGAAGGCAAGCAACGCCTCCACCAACATCAGGCCTAATTTTTCAAAGGAGAACCAAAAGATATGTCCAGAGTTTGCAGTATTACCGGAGCCAAGCCCAAGCGGGGATCGACCATTCATCGCCGTGGTATGGCCAAGAAGAAGGGTGGCGTCGGCCGTCACGTCACCGCCAACACACCCCGCTACTTTACCCCGAATCTTCAGGAAAAGCGCATCTGGGTCCCCGAACTCAAAAAGTTCGTCAAGGTGAAGCTCACTGCCCGTGCCTTGAAGACCATCAATAAAAACGGAGCTTACGCCACTCTCAAGAAGGCCGGCCTCATCTGACCGGCTCTCTTTAGATCCCACCCAACACCAAGAAAGGAAAAACACACCATGGCATTCAGCACAGTCAGCAAAAAAAGCGGCAAAACTTACTACCTCCATGCGCGTCTCCAGAAGCTGCGCGGCGGACAAGAGGTCACCCTCTACTACTTCGCCGGTGAGGCAAAAGAAGGCGCCATCGACGCCCTTCCGGCCGGTTACGAAGTCTCGGAAAACGAGCGCACCGGTCTGCCGCTGCTCAAGAAGAAGAAATAAGGCGCAAGGTATTTCGCTTTCTCAAAGGCGGTCCGGCAGTCAAATGCAGGACCGCCTTTTTTTGCATCGTGAGCACATCCAATCCACTCGTGATCGGCGGCGGTTTGGTCGGGATGGCCACCGCGCTCCGGCTGCTTTGGTCCGGCCGGGTGCGGAGACTGACGCTTTTGGAGAAAGAATCGCGCGTCGGTGCGCACCAGAGCACGCACAACAGCGGCGTCCTGCACGCCGGACTTTACTACCGGCCCGGCTCGCTCAAAGCGCACATGGCCGTCGAAGGCATCCGGGCCATGACCTCTTACTGCCGCGAGAAAAACATCCCGCACGAAATTTGCGGCAAAGTCGTCGTCGCGGCGGACGAGTCCGAAGTGCCGCGCTTGCGGGATCTGGAAGCGCGAGGCCGGGCCAACGGTCTGCAAGGCTTGCGCTGGCTCGACCGTGACGGCCTTCGCGCGATTGAACCGCACGCTGCGGGCGTCGCCGCCCTGCATGTGCCCGAGGAGGGCATCGTCGATTACGCGATGGTCTGCGAGGCCTTGCGCGCGGACATTGAATCGGCAGGCGGCCGCATCGTGACCGAGGCCGAGGTGCGGCAACTGCGCGAGACGGCGGATGGATGGATCGCCTGCACAGCCGCTGGAGAATTCGCCGGCGATTACCTCGTCAACTGCGCCGGCCTGCAAAGCGACCGGGTCTGCCGCATGGCGGGCGAATCACCCGGCGACCGCATCGTTCCGTTCCGCGGGGAATACTACAAGCTGCGCCCCGAAGCCGCGCACCTCGTGCGCAATCTCATTTATCCCGTGCCCGATCCGAAGTTTCCCTTCCTCGGCGTGCATTTCACACGGCTCATCGGCGGAGGTGTCGAGGCCGGGCCCAACGCCGTGCTCGCTTTCGCGCGAGAAGCCTACCGCAAGACGCAGTTCGATCTGCGCGACATGGCGGACACGCTCGGGTTTCCCGGACTGTGGAAATTCCTCGCCCGTCATCCTCGGATGGTCTGGGACGAAGGCTGGCGCTCGATGAGCCGCGGGCTTTTCTGCCGTTCACTCCAGCGGCTTGTGCCGGAGTTGTGCGCGGACGATCTCGAGCCCGGCGGGGCCGGCGTGCGGGCGCAGGCCATTTCGCGGCAGGGCGAGCTGGTGCAGGACTTTCGTCTGGTGCCGGGAAGCCGGTCTCTTCATGTGCTGAATGCCCCCAGCCCCGCTGCCACGGCGTCCCTCGCCATCGGGCAATACATCGTCGATCAGATGAACACGCCTTGAGCCGCGCCGATCTTGTCCACACCGAGACCCTCGGGTAAGGTGTGAACCTTATGAGCAGTGCGG
>JBILDG010000012.1:0-18948 GCA_044352715.1 Chthoniobacterales bacterium
CGCCACACGCCCTTTCGCCGGCAACGTCCCGAAAACCTTCAAAACCGGAGCGCTGTCGTCGCCGGACAGAACCATGGGGATCACCGCCCCATCCGCCGAAACCAACCTGAATGGCTGATCAGCCGAACGCCCGAAAGCTTGGCAAAATTCCTGCAGCGGCATTTCCCAAGATACTGCATGGACGGGCTTGTCGGCATAATTGACGAACTCCAAATCCGGAAGCTCCGGCTCGGCAGCGGAGGCATGGACCGAGATGAAAACGGAAAAAAGCAAGACACGCCCGCATAGGTCTTTTAGGCGCACGATCAGTGGGGAAAACATACGTATGTACATATTTACACGGCAATCAAAACAAAATCAATTTTTGTCGGGAGCAGCGTAAACTCTGATCTCCTGAACTGACACGCCCGGACTTCCGTGCGTTTCCCGCACCTGCACCCGCAAAGCCGAAGTCCTCGCCGTCGCAGGCAACCGATGAATGCGCCGCCGCAGATAATTGTCCTCCACCTCCAGCAAAACACGCCCCTCGGCATCAGTCACTTTGTAGCTCTTGACGATTTCCGGTTGGGCCCCGCGGATAATCTTCCGGCTGGCATGGTTGCTGGCGGACAACATCAGCTCGCGATCCAAACCCGAATCAAAACACAGATGGATCTCGTCGACGTCCACCGGTTGGGCCCAGGATAGTTCTATCCACGCGGACGTGGAACCGGACTTCCAGGCGTGGCTGCCCCCATCCGCCCAAGGCCCCAAGTGCGATGGCAGAGGCCGGGCAATGCCGTCAACCACGGCGTTGGCCGGACCCTCAGGCAACGCCGAGGACGCCCTGATCTTGGCCTTTTTGGCCAGATCGAGCGGATCCTCATTGGCCAGCCCAGGCAAAAAGACATCGTCCCGCAGGAGCGTCTGCCGGATGTCTCGCAGCGCCTCAGTCGTAGACAAACGCGCGATATCCGTCCCCTCCTGCCGGATGAAAACGGCCGCGGCCGTGCCGATCGCCTGCCCCGCCAAAGCGCACGTGGCCATCACGCGCGTGCTGGCAAAAGCGACATGCGTGGCGCTGATATTGCGCCCCGCAAAAAAGAGATTGTCCACGTTGACCGAGTGCAGGCACCGCAGGGGGATGGTGAAGAGATGCGGGAAGTGCACCTGATCACACGGCTGTTCGTCCGGCGCATCAATGCCCATGGGCGGATGAAGGTCGATCCACCAACCGCCATAGGCCACAGCGTCGTCGAACATGCGTCCCGAAAAAACATCGTCCTGGGTCAGGACATGGGGACCGCGGAAGCGGCGGCTTTCTCTTTTGCCCGGCACACTTCCGACCCACTCGAGCATCCAATCGGCCGCATCGGGATGATCGCCGGAGTTCTTGATATAATCCCACACGCCGAGAGCGATGCGCAGAAGCTCGTGCCGGATCACGGTCGGACTGTCGGCAATGGTATCCAAGTGCCCACCCCATTCGAACCACCAATACCCATATTCGTAGCTATGGATGGGACGGTGCTTGAATTCCTCGCGGTTGAATTTGCGGATCCATGACGGGGCATGAAATTTTTGCGGTTTGTCGCATTTGCGGCCGGTCAGAAGAATGGAACTTCCGAGCGTTTTGTCGTCAGCTGCCTCCGGCGCCAAGGTCTCGCCGAAATCCTCGCGACCCTCGCGGCCGCGCATAAACTCAGCCCCGGCCGCTGCACCCAAAGCTCCGTCGCCGGTGCAGTCGGCGAAGAAACGTGCGGTAATGACAAACTCCTCCTGCGTTGTTGAGCGAACAGCACGGAACGACCGCAGCGTCTTCCGTCCGTCGCCGATTTCCACGGCTTCCGCACCGATGCACGCCGTATCAAGCAGCAGCGTCAGGTTCGGCTCGAGTGCCGCCTTCTCGTAAAGCAGAACATCCCACAACGAGTAGCAACGCTCCTGGTTGCGATAGGCATCTTCCAACCGGAGCTCTTCGATAATACCCGTCTCCCGGGCTCCCGGACGGGAACCATGGCAATCCGCCCCGACAACATGCATCTTGATTTCCGAGGAGGCATTGCCACCCAGGACGGAACGATCCTGCACAAGGACCGTGCGCAAACCGTGCCGTGCCGCCGCTAAAGCCGCGCAGAGTCCGGCCAACCCTCCGCCCGCCACCGCTAAGTCAAACCGCAAAGACGACTTTTTCATTTTTCGAAATAATAAAAATCCTCACCGATGTTTCCTGCAAAGAAGCCGGGGGGAATCGGCACGGATACGCTGAAGGAAATCCCGTCTCCGCCCTCCGGCAGGCAGGCCACATGCAAAGCCACCGCACGTCCATCCGCATCGACCGTGATCTGCGGACGTTCGATCCGCGCACATGGCAACAGCGTTCCATCGGGCATCATCAACTTGGCTCCGGAAACTGGAGGAATGGCCGATAACTCCCACTGCAAAGCGTCTTTCGAGTGATAAAACGCCAGCGAACGCCCCTGCCCCGTCAGGTCACCGTTCATGTCTTTGACAACCGCCCGGTAAAGGCCGCTTGGTTTGTCATACCATGCGTAGGGATCCTCCGCGGGAAATGAGCTGGTCTCGGCGGCAAAAGGATGAGCCCCGGGTTGGCGGACATAGGGACCTTGTGGATCATCCGACTCCGCCACTCCGTGCCGCACCTTTCCACCGAAGGGCTGCGGACCGTCCGATACCGCCTTGTAGATCATTGTCCATCGACCATTCTCCGCCCGGCGGAAAATCGTCGGGTTCGTGACCAATTGGCAATCCCATCCGGTTTTGCACACATCGAGCACCGGTTTCGCCGTCGTCTCCCACGGACCAGCCGGATGCTTTGCTATAGCCACACCGATGCGCTGATTATTGCGGTGCACCCACCATGCCTCGTCCATTTGCACCGGTTGATCCACGCTTCCGGCAACCGATGTCACCGGACCATGATTCGCCATGTAAGCCAGAAAGTAGCGCCCCTCATCCGCGATGACAGTCGGGTTGTGGGCCACATCGCGCTCCCAAGGATGACTCTGCGCCGCAGGCAGGATGACCCGACCCAGTGGTTTGAAAGGACCGGTGGGCGAAGGCCCCTGTGCCACGGCGATCTCGGAGTGCGTGGCCCAGCCGTAGTGTCCGGCTTTCTCCGGCCATCGTGAATACAAAAGCCACCACGAGCCTTCCCCTTCCACCACGCTGGAACACCAAACATGGTATCCCGGGTCGCGAAAAACTGCACCTTTTGCCGATCTCAGAATTCCCGGACTTACTATGGCGCAATGGGATGATTGGTGAGGTTCATTGCAAAGAGGCGGAGCAGCAGGCATACTTGACATTACTTTGTAAGTAGTTACATAGACTTTATGATTCTGACAAGCCCCTTCAGTATGCGTACGCAAGTTCGGCCATTCGCAAAATTTGTCCTGCCGACACTTTTTTGCAGCGCTTTAACCGTTCCCGCACTCTGCGAGAAACCCGCCGATTGGGATCAAGCCGTGATGTCCGCCGCCGCGCAACCACCGACATTCTGGCTAAACAGCGACCCTTCGAACAACAGGGGCGAAGGCGATCTGAGTGGTGAGATTCGCTACGTCGGCGGCGTCTTGTCGCGATTGGAGGAAGGACCGTGGGGAGATGCGGAGGGTGCTTTCGGTCTTAGTGACGATTCTCAGGGGGCCGCCCGCGTTAATAACTCGAAGCAGACTGACATCGCCTGTTCGGACCAAGGCTCTCTAGCCTTGCTTTTTCGCGCTCCGACCGACTTTTCCTCCAAATCCGGTTCGATCGATCAGCAACTGCAAGTGTTGTTTTCCCGAGGAACCTACGGATCCGAACAACCTTTTGAAATAGCTCTCCACCAAGGCAGCTTGAGGATCTCCCACCTGCAAGATGGCGTGAGCAAAACCACAACCTTGGGTTCCGGTAAGCTAGAGCAAGGCGCATGGTATTGGCTTGCCCTCACATGGGAGCGACAAGATTCGGCGACCAGCATCACATGGCGTATTTGGAACCAATTGGATGGACTGCAGCAAGGGAGCTTGAATACCGGTCCGCTGGGTTTTGCCAACACTCCGCTGGAATTGGCTGGACGGACTAGCGGCGATAGCTTGAAAGATGGCGCTTTCTCCCAAGTAATTGTTTGGAGCACACCAGTCAGCGATGACAATTGGAGCAAGCTTGAGTCCCTGCTCAAGGGCGACTAAGCTCCCCCACCAGCGTGAGCAACAAAAGATCACACCCCGCTCGCCAACCGACTTTAAAAGATATCGCCGGCGCGACCAGTCTGACCGTTGCGACAGTATCACGCATCTTGGCCGGCAAGACGAACTTCGCCCCTGAGACCCGGGAAAGGGTCGAAGCCGTCGCCCACGCCATGGGATACCGCCCGAACCGTCTGGTCTCCGGCATTCAAACCGGACGGACCGGAATCATCGGCGTCATTGCGCCGATTCATGCCGAGTGGGGCGCACGCTTGGTCACCGGCTTGCAGCAGGAACTTGCACCGAAAGGCTATGTTCCGATCGTGCTGGACTGCCCCTCCCCATCAATGAACGAGCAAGAGATGATCTATCACCTACTTGATCGTCGCGTGGAGGGCGTCGTTCTGTTTCCCGGAGACGACACTGTTTCCGACGAATACTTTGACGAGCTTCATTCCCGCAAAATCCCATTGGTTGTCCTGAATCGCAGATTGGAGAGAGCCCACTGCTACCTTGTGGGAGGCGATGACCGTGGCAGCGGCAAACTGGCGGCCAAACATTTGTTGGAGTTGGGGCATCGTGTGCTCGGCCACTTGGCCGGCCCGCCACAGATCAGCACCGGACGCGAACGTGCCGAGGGATTCATCCACACCGCCATGCTGAAGAAAGGCGTCTCCGTGGCCCAAGCTGTGATGCCGACCTTCCTGCCAGACGAAAAGCTCATCGAAGAATTTCTGACCAATCACCCCGCCGTGTCCGGCATTTACTGCGCCAACGAATCCATTGCTTTGGGGCTTTATGCAGCGGCCAAACGGATAGGCCTGCGGATTCCTGAAGACCTGAGCGTGGTCTCACACGGCAACTTCCGCACTTCCGCTTACGTCACGCCCGCTCTGACGTCGCTGCGTGAGGAGTGCGAACTCATCGGCAAGGAAGCCGTCAAAGCTTTATTGGACTTGATCAACCATCCCGAATCCCCCAAAGCGTTGGCCGAGAAGCGCGTCGTCACCAGCTTGGTCATCCGTGAATCCACAGCCAAACCCCGCGCGATCGCCCCCGGCAAGATCGGCAGTCCAGTGTCCTAGACCAGAACGTCTCAGTTGAAATCCGGCGCCGGCCCCTATGTTTGGCAACCTCTGCGAGGTATCGCCCTAATTATTTTGTGATACCAACGTCCTTTTGCTCTTCGACTATTGTTGATCGAGTGGTAGGGCTGGGCCCCCAGACCGGCCGTGTCGAATCCCAGAGAATGTTCGCGGTCGGCCCGGAGGTCCGACCCTACCCCGGGGCCGAAGGACAAAGTCCAAACGCAATGGTCTCTTGGCATAAATCCTCACGTAGCCACTGCGACAACAGGTAGCTACACCTCTATAGGTCAGTTACCAGCCGATTATATTAGCGTCTGGCCCGACGGCGCCAGACATGACCGGCCAATCCCGCCCCAGCAAGGATCAGCAGGGCGTAGGTCGATGGCTCGGGCACAACTTCAAGAGTGCCTGAAACATCATAAAAAGCGAAGTCTTGGCCGCCGATGCTGCCTGTCCATGTGCTGTTGCTGGCGTTTCGGGTTAGAGAGCCACTGTAGCTGCCCTCAAGCGTGATCGAGTCGAAAAAGCCATTGGAGTCGGTGAAATCGAAGAGATTGAACGAATCCCCAGCATTAAACGTATTTCCAAAGTTAAGTGTAAGAGCTCCTCCGTAGTACAGCGTGCCACCCACGTTGATACCGTCGTATTGTGATCCTCGGGCAAGGCCATTGAGTTCCATGACCACAGTGCCTTCCAAGGTGAGGTCACCAAGAATATTCAAGACCCCTGGGCTGTTTCCTGGAGAAAGCGTGGCTCCACTCGAAATCAAAGTGTTACCACCAATCGTCCCGGAACCGCCGAGAGTTGCCCCGGAATTCACAATCAATGCACCTGAACCGCTGTTCGTGCTATTAACCAAAAGCGTGCCCTCAGAGACCGTGGTTGTTCCAGTGTAGCTATTGTTAGCATCCAAGTTAAGTATACCGGCTCCCGTTTTCGTGAAGTTTCCATCGCCCGAGATCGCCCCGGTGTAACGCACCGTTCCAGCCGCGTTTTCCATCGTGCTGGTGGTGGCTGAGACCAGCGTCACCGCGCGCGAGTTGGTGATGTCGGTGCTGCCGGTGTAGTTGAGTTTGCCGCCGCCCAGAGTCACCGTTGATCCGATGGAGCCCAGCGCGGCCAAACTCGTATAGCTGACCGTGCCTGCACTGATGGTGAGGCCGCCAGAGTAGGCGGAGTTAGCCGCGATCTGGCTCAGATCCAACGTGCCCGCTCCGGTCTTGACCAAAGACAGTGTGCCTAAATCGGCGTTGTTAGTCGAGCGGTCACGAATGAGCAGCGTGCTGGCGCTGGCCACGGTTTGGCCGGCACCCACATCGAAAATCAACCGTCCGGCGCTGCCCCCCGTGCCGTCGTTCTGGATCACCTGTGCGCTCGCGCCGGTCAGCGTTAAGCCCGTGATCGTGTTGGTCGTGCCGTTGAGGAGGAGGCGCGAGGAGTTGGCCGAACTGTCCAGCGAGAGCACCCCGTAGCCCAACGCCCCGTTGGCCCCCATCACCAGGTTGTTCGCCCCCATGAAGGTGCCGCCTGTGTGGCTGTTGCTCGCGGCCAAGGTCAGATCGCCCGTGCTCGCTCTGGTCAGGCTGCCAGCCCCGGACAGCGTGTTGGACAACACCGAGGCGGCAGTGCGGTTGATCACAAGCCCAGCCCCGGCCGCCATAACCACTGCGCTCTCGACCGCCAGACTGCCGGTCGTGTTGAGCGTCAGCGACCCCTCTTCGATCGACGTCACCCCGCTATAGCTGTTGGCATTGGTGATAGTCAAGGTCCCCGCGCCACGTTTGACCAATGTCCCGTTTCCGCTCATCACGTTGCCGTAGGTTCCCGCCGTAGCTTGGTCAAAAATCACTGCGGCGTTGTTGGCAATATCCCCGCGGATCCCCGCCGTCGTTCCGGCCAAGGCACCGCCGTTGACCGTGGTGCCGCCGCTATAGGTGTTGGCTCCGGTCAAAGTCAGCGTGCCGCTGCCCGCTTTGACCAGCGAACCGCCCCCGCTCATCACTCCCGCGTAGGTCGTCGATGCATTATTCCCGCCCACGCTCAACGCCACCGCGGAGCCGGCCGTGTTGGTCAACGCGAGGTTAAAGCCGCTTCCCGAACTGCTCGCGGCCAACCCGCCCACCGTGAAGGCCGCGCCGTTGGAAAACACCACCGAGCCGCCTCCGTTGGGCGTCAGCGTGCTGTTCTGCAAGGCGTTCGCATTGGCCAACACAATGCCCCCGCCGCTGTCCAACCGCGTGAAGCCGTTGAATGTGTTGGCCCCCGACAAGGTCAGCACCCCCGCCCCAGTCTTGACCACGTTGAAGTTGTTCTCGTTGGCTCCCGCACCCCCCAGAACCAGCCCCGCGTCGATCGTGCGCGCCGAGGACAAATTAAAATTCATAGTGCCCGCCTCGGCCGCACCGCCCACCACCTTATGCCCGCTGCCGTTGATGGTCAAAAGCGTGAAACTCGCACTGCCCGCCGTGGCGCCATCGGACAATCGCAATGTCGCACCCGACGTAGCGCTTGCATTCGTTCCGAACTGCAAAGTCGTTCCGGATAAATTTCCCGGCACTTGCAACACATTGTTTCCTCCCTCACGCAACGTAACCCCTGCCGCTGTCGCCGTAGATCTGACCGTCAAAACGGTGTTGGTCGCACCAAGCGTGGTTGTTCCACCCCAGCTTTGTACATCGGACGAGCCGTCACCCATCACCAACTTGTTGTCATTAGCCGTCAAACTGATTGCGGTCGAACCCAACGTCTGGTTGCCGGCGATCGTCCAAGTGCCCGTCCAACCAGCGGCCGTTTGCGAAATAGTAGGCCCGTGATCGATGATTGCTCCCTCTATCCGGCCGTTTCCTGCACCCCCGAAACGAAGCTGATATTTGTTAGCCGTGGTAGTGGCCGATATCGGTCCCTTAATCAAAAGATCAGTGACCCCAGCTCCGTCATCAGCAGTCAAGGTGAAGGTGATTGTTCCGCCAGCATCAGTGTTGACAGAAACTGCTGATTCAATCGTAGCTGTGCCTTTTAGCGAGCTAAAGGCCCTGACTGTTTTGTTAGTGCTCATTAGGATCGTCCCGCCGGTGAGCGTTGGCGTGCCATCCTCGAAATTTATACCACCAGATGATTGCGTTCCGTTCACTGTGACTGTGTAAGGGTTGATCGCATCCGTCCCGGCTGAAAAAAAGTTAGTGCTCGTGGCTGTTGTTGTTGCGCTAAATGTGCCAGCCCCACCATTAGTGAACGTGTTCCAAAAGTCATCAACTCCCCACGTCCCGTTCGGTGTCGTGCCTGCACCAAGTGTCGTGCCGTTGGCATCCCAGTAAACGTTCTGGCCATATGAGGCCATAGGCGCTGATGTAAGTATTAACACAATCAGCCCGAGGGCAACGCGGTGTGTGTATTTGTTCATGATTAGGGGGTGTTTTTGGGGTAAGAATTAAGATCCTTGCACAAAAATGTAACTACTTACGGGTAGGCGTCAAATGTTTTTTTGATTTTTTTGCCTCTGCGGATTCGCTTGCAGCGCAAGGGTTTTTCATGGAGCAAACGTCTCGAGCGACTCCATCCATAGATCGGCCATCCTGGCATGGCCGGCGGGTGACGGGTGAACTCCATCGGGGAGCCAGTATTCCGGGGAAGCTTCCCGACAAGCTTCGGTGAACATTTTTTGGAACGGCACGAAGACCGCACCGAATTCCCCAGCGAGATCCCTCACGATCTCCTGCCGCTGCTGCAAATCCCCCATCCACTCTGGCATGACCACCCCGAATGGGAGGATGAAAGGTTCGCACAGCACCAAATGCACATCGGGTAACCTCTCGAGGGTAAGATTGAGCATCATGCGGTAAACCTGCGCGTAGCGCTCCGGCTCGACGCCGTTGCCCGAGCTGAACTCGTGCCACGTGTCATTCACGCCGATCAAGATGCTGAGGATGTCCGGCTGCAGGTTGATCGCGTCCATTTTCCAACGGGCGTAGAGATCGACCACGCGGTGGCCGCTGTTGCCGCGGTTGAGGAAACGCAAACCAAACCCGGGGTGCTCGGCAAGGCTGCGGGCGGCAACCATTCCCGCATAACCACCGCCTAGTGCGGGACCATCGTTGTATTTGACGCCCGGCGAACGGTCTCGACCGCAATCGGTGATGGAGTCGCCTTGGAAGAGGATGAGTTGGTGGGGTTGGTATGTCATGGCAAGTGCGATGATTGGTGTATGGATTAGCCGCCAATGCGTGTGTCGATCCCGTTGCCCGAACGGCTCTGCTGCGATCCCAGATGTTGATCGATGAAAGGCTGCAAGGCGTCAGCCCATATTTGATAACCCTTCGTCCCCGGATGCAGAAAGTCGGGCATGACCTCGGGGCTCAAGGTTCCGTCCGCTTCGAGAAATTTGTCAGAGAAATCCACGAAGATGACTTTTTGGCCGTCGGCGAGTTTGGAAATGAGCTCATTGACGATCCTGATCCAAGCACGGGCCGGATCTGTCGGTAGCTCGCGCCGGGGGAAAATGGCTTGGAGGAGAATCACCGCTTCGGGACACGATTTTTGGTAGGCACGGACAATCTCTGCGATGCCGCCGGCGACATTTTCAGGATCACCTCCGATGTTGTTGGTGCCGATCATGATGGCGACAAGCTTGGGGTTTAAGCCCTCCAACTGCCCCTGACTGATGCGCCACAGGACATTCTCCACGCGGTCGCCGCTGATACCAAAGTTGAAAGCGTTGATCTTGGCGTAACGCTGCTCCCAAATCTCCTTTCCCCCACTCCGCCAGCCCTCGGTGATGGAATCGCCGTCGAAGACAAGCTGGATCGAGGACGCCATCGTTTTGGCCCCATCATTATTGGCTTTGACGCGCTTGAACCAATCCAGCCTCGGCGTCGGGAACGCGGCAGGATTGGCCCCGGGAGGCGGCTGGGGAGTCTCCGCAAGCCAAGACTCCAACTGGGTCTGGGCCAGGCCACTCGTAAGGAGAAGGAAAGTCAGAATGAATTGTTTCATGAAAACGTATTGACGATCGGTGGCATCACAGATGGGGCTGAGTCGCTAAGATATTTTGATTATATCGGCCATATCGGCCCGTTTGGTTCATCGCATCCTGTCGGTTTCGGCGGAAGCGCACTGGGCGTTTCAATCGTTGCCTCGATGAAATCTCCTTGATGCATGAAGCGTTCGAAATTGCAGCCGACCTTGGTCATTCCCGCGCCGTCCCAGTGAGGCGTGCGACCGCCGAAGTTATCTCGCAAACGCAAGAGGCCGTCGGAATCGGCCGTGATTTTGAACCATACGGTGGCATTTTTCTCTCTTTGAGCGGAGACGCGAAATCCTCCTTCGGCTCGCAGATCCACAAAAGACGCTTCGTGCCAATCCCATGGCATCGCTGGGAAAAGACGCATGATGCCCGCCTCGCCTTGGCCGATGCTCGGTGCCCAACTTTGCATCAGCATGTCCTGAACGGCTTGGTTGGCCATGATGTTCGCCTCGATGGTGAAATAGCCCTGCATGGAGAAGGGAATGCATGCCGCATCAGCTGCGTTGGTCACCCTCGTCGCGCCCAACACGTTATTAATATCGAAGTTCATATGGAACCCGTTTCGCGTCGTGAAGCCCTTGAGAAACACGTCCAGATGTCGGCGAGCGGCTTCGCCATGACCCACACGCGAGTGGATGGAGGACATCCAAGTCCAGCTAAAGCCAAACCAAGCATCTGTTCCAAGCTCATCGAGCCGCTTTAGTGTTGCGGCGATGACCTGCCGGTCATGATCACTGCCATCCAACGTTAGAAGATTGAAGGGCCATATCCCCATCATGTGCGAGAAATGCCGGTGCGACTGTTTAACTGGTTCATTGGCGCTCCACATTAGGGCCTGCGAATCGTCCAAATGGTGTTCGCCAAGTTTGCACCCCATCTCGCGCCAAAGATTTGCTTCCACTTTGCGGCCTAAAACATCCGCCATTTCCGCCAAGCCGAGCAGATGGATCCGCATCAGATCCAGATCCTGATTGCTATTCGGCTGGAGCCAAGAGCGCGGCGAATTATCGAAAATTTCGGCCGAACTGGATAGCGGCAGCTTGAGAATGCCCTGATCGTCCTCTCTCAGTAACGCATGCCAGCACTCGGCGATCGCGGCGCACCAAGGATAGGCTCTGTGCTCGAGAAATTCCCGATCCTGCGTGTAGCGCCAGTGCTGATAGAAGTGCCAACCGAACCAGCCGGCGAATGTGGGAGAGTTTCCATATTGCGGCCAACCGGTGCAGGGATGGCCGCCCAAGGTCATCACACCCGGCACGGCTGCTCCGCCGGTTTGGAAGAACGAGTTGGCATAACCCCTGAAGACGGGCAAGAGGTCCCACAGATAGTCGAAAAGCACGCGGCCCTCCGCGAAATTGCCGGATGCTTGGTAAGACTGGTATTGCACCTGGGTTTCGAGATCGTTGTGCAAGTCGTTCTTGAATGTTGGAAGGATCTTATCGTCAGTCCAAACACTCATGATCGCAGCCATTGCAGGAAAGCCAGGGCGAGAGGACGCGCCGAGGAAGTAACGCGTCAGGTAATAGTGCCTAAGTATCTCCTCGTCGGGAATGTAAACCGCCGAGGTTTCCCAGAATCCAGCCCAGTAACTACGATGTGCTGACAACAGGTGATCATAGCCGGTCTCCAAAGCCTTGCGGGTCCTGACGCGGGCAGCGGCCAGCGGATCCGGACCATCCTTGAGGCTTGAGGTGATGGTGACGGCTATCAGCATTTCATCGGCAAGGCGCTGGCACTGGGCATAGACAAAGAAGCTCCAAGCAGGAATACGGTGAGTGCCATCATATCCGTAAACATCCGCAGTTTCGGGAATCGCTTGCTCATACCACCGAGCCTCCTGATCATGGCCGAAGATAGGCTCAGGGTAGTCCAGCGCGGACGGCCACTGAGGCTCAGCGCCAGGGGCCCAGAGATCGAAACTCTCGGGTTGACCCGGCAGCCGAAGGATAATGACCGGCTCTGTAGCGCTGGCAAAGGCCCTCACGGTGCTCCCGTCTTGAAGACCGACCTTGGCCTCAGCCTGTGCGAGATCTAATTCAAAAAAGGTTATCCGGTTTACTTTGGGCAGCGTCAGAAAAAGTTTGCCCAGCGCAATATGGGTCGGCGGCCTGTCTTTACAAAGCCCGTCGTAGAGCTGGTAGATAGGGTCCAAGTTGCCCGCGTCATGGCAATCTTGGATATTTTTCCAGGTAAAGTCCGGCCTACGCCAAATAGGGTTGCAGCGCTCATCCCAGATGTCCAAGCGATCGAGTTTAACGACAAGTTGATTGTCCTCGCCCCAAAGCAGAGCGCCAAGCTGACCGTTACCCAGCGGGATTGCCTCACTCCAATGTTGCACGGGCGCCTCCAAACGGAGGTTGCATGCGGACGGGGGCAAGCGCTGGTCCGCCTCCGCGGTAAGGAGGACGAGAGAGCGCTTCTTGGTGGTCGCTTTCACAAACTCTCGAGAGGGATGTGGACGTTAAAGGTATCGGCCTTCGCATTCATCGCGGCGCAGAACAGCGCTACCGGCTTGCCGTTTTCATGATATAATTGCGGCCGATCGAGAAAGAGCAGGTCCTCCCCATTTCCTTCAGCCCACTTGATATCGATGGTCGTGACGAGTGCGTTCTTGGCGGGCTTCCAGTCATAACCGTCTTCGGAGCAAAATAGTGCCAGCGACTTGCTTTCGCCAGTGAAGTTACCACCCATGTCCTTGACGATAGCCCAGTAGAACTGGCCATCACACCAAGCAAACGGATCCTCGGCAGCAAAATGGATGCCCTCTTTCACGAAGATCGGGTTTGGATGCTTTTCGAACGGTCCGGTCGGATTCTCACTCGTCGCCACACAATGGACAACCGGCCCGCCAAATGGGAGCGGGACGTTTTCGCCAACCGCCTTGTAAACCATCAAGTAACGCGGTTTGGGCGCAGTCTCTCGGGCGGAATCGCCGCACCACTCGACAACCGAGGGGTTGTTGCAACAGAGCGCATCATGAAATCCCGGAGTCGGGGCAATCAACGGTTCGTCAAATCTTCGCCAAGGTCCCTCCGGAGAGTCCGCCACGGCCACACCGATGCGTTGTTTGTTCCGGAAATCCCAATTAAGCGGGTGATTACGGGCCTGTTCCACAAGATCGTTCTCGTCCCTTAAACTCGGCGCATACTCGTTTGACGGTGCAACCGCATGAATATCGTTTCCACGCGTGCCCATGTAATAAAGGTAGAATTTGCCGTCCCTCGCCTGAATCACGGTCGGGTTATGCGTGACGAGCCCATCCCAGAATTGCGGGCCGCGGGCGGGCAGTGCTACATCGACATGTCGGTATGGTCCCAGAGGACAATCGGCAATTGCATGCGCCACCTCAGAATGTGTTACCCAAGCATTGAAGCCGAATTTTTTCGGCCAACGTGAATAAAAAAGATGGCATCTTCCCCTAGTGTCTTTGACTACCGATCCGCACCAAGTGAAGTAATCAGGATCACTGAATTTTGCTTCCGGAGGAACCGGCTTGATCATTGCCGGAAAATTGTATTCGGATGACGATGCACCAAAATTGCGCGAGACTTTTTTCATTTTCACTATCTTGAGTTGCGAAGAAATTTATAGTGGACCTCCAGAGAATGACGCAGATCCAGTGTTTCTGGGCGCTGCAGAATTAAAGTGTTTTTACTAAGCTCAAATGGGACAGAGACAGGCTCTATCATCGCCTTGACCGGTCGAATACGTTTCGGCAGACCGAGCCTTTTGATTTCCATGGCTCCGTGGAGCACTTTCAAAGTTATTTTTTTCTCGGTCATTCTCACCTCTCCCCAAGCTCCTTCGACCGACCAGAAGAACTGGCAAGGAAGCGTTTTGCCAAAACCAATCGGGTCAAATCCGATCTCCCCTTTGCCGCGGTCGCAATGGAAACCGCTGAATGAAAGGAGCAGCGCGTAGCTCGACATCGCCCGGGCGTAGTAATATCCGCACTCCACTTCGGCAAAGGGGTTCCGCTTGACCCCGTCGTAGCGATCGCGGACCCGCTCGACCACGGACAACCCCTTACGCGTCATGCCGCGACGGATCAGGTGATCGGCATACGCATACTCAAAGCCGGTCATCACCTCGCGATCGTAGGTGATGGGAATCGCCGGTTTCCTAGCGCCCTCAGGCCAGTGCACCATGATCACACCGCCCTCGTCGTTGAGGGCGTAGATGCGGCACGCATTGAAGTCATTGCGGAAGCTCCTTCGGAAATTGTGACGGTAAATGGCACGCAGGGCTGAGCGCACCTGTGCGGGCTCGAAAAGATCCCCCAGCCCGTATTGATCCGCGTGCCATTGCGCGACCACTTGGTCGATGCCGCAACCCTCGCCGATCTGGTATTTGATTTGCCGGCTGGCCTCGTCCCAATACTTATCCCCGCAACCGAAGTCGCGGACTGCGTTGGCGTCATTCAAATCGATGCGCTGGATGAAATGCTCGCCATTGAACAGGTGTTTCGCCGCCCATGACTTGCCGCGCTCAAACAGAGTCTCAAAAATTTCGGGATCCTCTCCAAGGTGCCGCGCCATCAAGGCAGCGGCTTTGAGAGCACCCAGATAAAATCCCGAAAGCCAGGCATTGGGTCCGAAAAGTTCGTTGTCCAGCGTGTGGTGCTGGCGACCGTGAAGGATGCCGGTTTTCTCCGGATCCCACCGCTGGGGACTGGCTGGATCCCACGCCCACGCAAAAGATTTTTTGATCGACGGCCAAAGTGACGCCATCCATGCATCGTCCCCGGAGATCTTCCAATCCCGATAAACCAGCATGACGTTGCCAAACAACCCATCGGCGCACGACATCCCACCGGTGCGGTTGCGAGCTCCGAGAGGCAACTGCAGGCGGAAGGGCATGGAACCATCAGCCTGCTGGTTGAAGAGGTAATCCACTTCCCGCATTCTGCGAGCCATGGCGGGAAAGAGATAGGGCAGCGCTTGGGCGTAATTCCAAACGTGGGTGCAGGACCCCTCACAAGCCCCGACCTTCTCCCGGCATCCTTCCCAACCGTACAAAGTCCCGTCCTCGAGTCTCAGCACGGTGGGACTCTTCAAAATGCAAAGATTCGCGGCCACCGCCTCGAGAGCTTTGGGCGGAAGACTGCTACCGCCGAGCGCCTCGGCAAAAAGGCGGGAGTCATGCTCGAGTTTCTCCCATTTGCGAAGCGCGTAATGGGCCGATGAGACGGAATTTTTCCACTGCGTAGCGTAATAGTTGAGCCAAGTTGGCTTCGCGCTGTCGGGCAACTCCGGGCTCTCGCTCAAGCCATCGTCGCTCTGCACATGCCAGTATTTTTCATAGACCGGAAAGCTCCAAGATATGGCGTAACGAATGCTGGCCGATTGGCCGGGCGCCAGGTGGAGATGGGATGCCAACAACGCATGATGGCTGAAGTTCATCGCGCAACCGGCGCGCCGCTTTGTTCTTAGCTTGGGAGAGAGCGAACGGTCTTTGAACGGCCCCGGCCGGCTGAGGTCGTCCCAGTAGACCTGCAGGCTGTCGAACCACTCGCCGGAAAACCAATAACGTTGATAGCTGGTGTGAGCGGCATCGGTCGCGAGACATATGTCTCCGGCGACGCCTTCCGCCTCGAGTATCATGGAGTGGATGCCGTTTTTTTTGCTGATGCGATGCAGGCTGGTCCCATCGAGCGGGTTGGCGATGTTTCCAACCAAAGTGTATTCCATCGCCATCTTCTGGTTGTTGAGCACGGTGAATTCAAAGAGTGCGACAGGAATACTGCTGTCCTGATCGTTGCCGGGAATAAAAGGATTGAAGGCGCGCAGCGACACCCTGCCGGGAAAGGCGGGGTCTTTGAACATCAACGAGGCGAACGGAAATTGCTCTTCGAACTCGACAGCCAGGAAGTGAGGAAAACCGGCCAGCGTCTCCCTCGGGACTCCCATCGGCATCGGATCATATGGCGGTAATTCGTCAGCTTGCAGGACCCGGGCATCCACGGTTTTGCCTTTGTGTTCGGCACGGATGGCAAAGTGACTGTATCCGTTGACGCGGTCTTTATCCGGGTGGTTGAAGATCTGCCATTCTTTCAATCGGCCGTTTCCGGATAGCCCGATGCATCCGGTGCCGATGCCACCCAAAGGAAAGGAAACATTAGCGAGTTTTTTAGTCTTTAGCTTCATCCTTTTTTCCGATCAGCAAGCCCTCTCATCTTGTCGGCGGCAACACGCCTGCATCGAACTGGTGAATTATTTCCCTCATCTCTTCGCCGGGGTCGAATTTCCAGACGGCCTTGCCGAAAATATCTTTTCGTCGGACTGCCACCGGATGTTTAGCGCAGGTTCCGAGCCGGGTGAGTTGCTCCCCCCAACCTTCAGAACGCGGCTAAAGCGCAGAGCGGCCTTCACATCGCCGGTCTTCCACTTCGCGCAAATCGCAGCCGGCAGCAGAAAGCAAAGCACCTGCATCGCAATCATCCCGCCCATGGTCGGATACTTGTGAAGCAGAACCGAAAAGACCACGTAGAGCTTCGCGGCAAAGATCAACAATATCCACGCATCCCGCGTGGATGGCAGTGATCGGGGGACATCGGCTTTACTGGGCTCCGCCAGCTTTCACCCAATGGTTCTCTAGCAGGGAATCCATCAATTCGAGATTCTCCGTGGTGTTTCGCACAATCAAGGAATTGTCTGGGGCAACCCGAGCAAAAGCTCCCTCCGGAAAAGGGACGCCCATTGACTCAAAAACCTCTCGGAGCGAAGCCGAGGCATCGGCAGGAGACGCCTTGCGCACAGAGTCAAGAGCTTCGGGTGGGACCATGTATTGCTTGGTGATAAGAGGGGTCGGCGGATCGGCAGCGATGGTCATGGAGCCCGTGACCAGGCAACACGCGACGATCAGCGCAAAGATTGAGAAGAGCTTACAGCGCCGACCGGACGTAACGCGTCGATCATCTGTGCAGGCCCGAGCGATGATGAGGTTTTCGTTTTTGTGGACCACTTTGCTTAATGTGCAATTTGAACTGTTGTGCGATTTTTGCATTGGTTCCTTTGGTTTGGGGTTCGTGGTGAGCAGATACGCGGTATTTCCGCGTTGTTCACTATCAAATAGAAAATTACCAGATATTCCAACGAAAGCAAAGTAAATATTTACATTGGCCTTTGATCGCATTAGGAGTATTGACGGTAATTCCCTAAAAAACACATGAACGCATCCAAACGCTACACCACAACCACCGCAGACATGTCATGGTTCAACCGTGACGCCCTCGGGCTTTTCATCCACTTTGGGATCAACTCCGTCCCGGGAATCGAACCGTCGTGGCCGATGAAAGCTTTCGGGGCCGAGGATGCCGAGGCGGACTCCGCCGAGAAATGGACACCCGAGCGCTACTACGCCCTCGCCGAGCAATTCACCATCGACCAATACGATCCGGAAACGTGGGTAGCCGTCGCCAAGGAAGGCGGGTTCCGCTACGCGGTCTTGGGCACGATGCACCACGACGGCTATTGCTTGTGGCCCACCAAAACCAAGGAGCTTCACTCCGGCAATGTCGGTCCGAAACGCGACATCGTCGGTCCATTCGTCGAAACATTCCGCAAAGCGGGCCTGAAGGTGGGACTCTACCTCTCGCTCATCGATTGGGAGGATCCCGATTTCGTGTCCATGCCGGCATCTTTCCGTTTCTCCTCGCCGGTGCATCCTTATACGGACTTCGACCCGGACCGATGGAACAAGTTCCTCCGCCGCAAGTTCGCCCAGGTGCGGGAACTCCTGACCAACTACGGCAAGATCGATATCATGTGGTTCGACGTGCCCGGTTGGGGCAGCGACATCTGGTATGCCGATGAAATGAAGATGATGATGCTCGAACTGCAGCCGCACATCATCTGCAACGACCGCCTGCCCGGCGCGGGCGACTTCGCCACGCCCGAACAACAGATCCCGGTCGATCCGGTCGAGGGATTGTGGGAAACCAACATGACAAGCAACGAAAGCTGGGGCTTCCACCCCGATCCTTCGAAATACAAATCAGTGCGCGACATGGTGCGTAATCTTTGCGAAATCCGCTCAAAGGGAGGCAACCTGCTGCTCAACGTCAGCCCGGATAGCCGGGGCGTCTTCCCGGAAACCGCCTGCGAGCGGTTTCGCGGACTGGGCGACTGGCTCTCGGTCTCAGGCGAATCGATCTTCGGAAGCGAAGCAGGGGTGAGTTGCCGCCATTTTTGGGGACCCAGCACCCGCCGTGGCAATACGCTATATTGCCATCTTCCGGCCACGCCGGATCCCGATTTTGAATTGCGCGGCATCGCCGAGGACCCGGTGCGCGTCTACATTCTCCAAAACGGAGCCCCGCTGCCATTCCTCCGGCGTTGCCACCGCATCGTCATCGATTGCTCGGGCCAAAAGCTGGATCCGCGAGGAGCAACCGTGGCCGTTGAATTCGCCGCTCCACCGTCGTCACTGGAATTCACCAACGCCGTGTTCACCAAACGCGGTCTGCCCCTCTGGGGTGACCGGCCCAAAGCATGAGCCCGATCGACTGGGCAGTCATTATCATCTACCTTGCAGGCCTGCTTGCCGTCGGCTTCATTTTCAGTTCGATCGGCAGCGCCCGCGCGATGTTTGCCGCGGGTGGGCAGAGCCCGTGGTGGATTTCGGGGCTGTCTTCGTTCATGACTTTTTTCTCCGCCGGCACGTTCGT
>JBILDG010000124.1:0-5970 GCA_044352715.1 Chthoniobacterales bacterium
AGCGCCCGCACCAAATGAACAATCCCCTTCTGGCGGGTGATGCGGCCGACAAACAGCACATACGGCTGCGCCGGATCAATACCGTGCCGCTTCAGCACCACCTCATCCCGGCGCTCGCGGTATTCCTCCAGGTCGATGCCGTTGTGGATCACATGCACCCGCGATGGATCGACTTCGAAATGGCGCAGGATGTCCGCTTTGGTGGATTCCGAGACGGCAATGACCGCATCGGCCATCTCAATCGCCGTCTTCTCCACCCAGCAGGAAAAGTCATAACCGCCACCCAGTTGCTCGCGTTTCCACGGACGCAACGGTTCCAAAGAATGCACGGTGAGCACGAGCGGCAACGAGTAATTCAGCTTCGCCAAGATCCCGCCGAGATGCGTGTACCAGGTATGCACATGGACAAGATCAGCGTCTGTGCCGGCCGCAGCCATCGACTCGCAGCGTTGGGCCGAGGCAAAAACCGGGCGCAGCTGTTGCGGACAACCGAAGCCCGATTCATCAACACCGAACCCGCGCACCGTCAAATTTCCCGCCCGCTCCTCCTGCGATCCGAAACACCGCACCTCGACCGGCATGAGCTTCGACAACTCTCTCGACAAGTAGTCCATGTGCACCCCGGCTCCTCCGTAGATATTCGGCGGGTATTCATTGGTGAGGAGCAAGGCTTTCATGCCCGGAAGCCTATCCCGCTGCCGTCGGCTCTGAAATTTATAATTTTAAGTCTCAAATCCTCGGCGCGCTTGACGTCCGTGTTTAGCATGACCCGCCGTGAATCACCGCGAAGCCAGCATCGCCCTCAACATGATCCCGCAGATGGGACCGGTGCGCCTGCGCCGCCTGCTTGAGGCCTTCGGCTCTGCGGAGAAAATCCTCCTCGCCCGAACCAGCCAGCTCGCCCAAGTCAATGGCATCAGCGAAGCGCTCGCGGAAAAAATCACGCGATGGCAGGATTTCGCCGATCCCGCAGCCGAGCTGCAAAAGGCGCACGACCTCGGCGCCCGCATCATCACGGCGGAAGACGACGAATATCCCGCCGCGCTCCGGGAAATCCATGATCCGCCGATCGTTCTTTATGTGCTGGGCCAAATCACCGAGCGCGACCGCAATACCGTCGCCGTCGTCGGTTCCCGCCGCGCCAGTCACTACGCGACGGAATGCGCCAAGAAACTCAGCTTCCAGATGGCCTATGCCGGACTCACTGTCATCAGCGGCTTGGCCCGCGGGATCGACACCGCCGCCCACCAAGGGGCGCTCGCCGCCAAGGGACGAACCCTGGCAGTGATCGGCGCGGGGCTGGCTCATCTTTATCCTCCGGAAAACGCCGAGCTCGCCGAACGCATTGCCGCAAACGGAGCAGTCATTTCCGAATTTCCCATCGACACCAAACCCGACCGGCAAACCTTCCCGATTCGGAACCGCATCGTCACAGGATGTTCCTTCGGTGTGCTGGTCGTCGAGGCCGGGGCCAACAGCGGCGCCCTCATCAGCGCGAACCAAGCGGCCGACCAAGGTCGCACCCTATATGCTGTGCCGGGTCGCATCGACCAGCCGACCTGCCTCGGCTCGAACCGCCTGATCCAGCAAGGAGCCAAGCTGGTCATCACCGTGGACGATATCCTCGACGACCTTCCGCTCGTGTTTCGCGAGAAGCCCGAACTTCCCGCCGTCATGTCGGCCCCCGACCTCACGCCGGATCAACAAAAAGTGCTCGACGCCATCGGTGCAGAAGAAACCCCGCTCGATACTGTCATCGTGACAAGCGGGTTGACAGCCGCCGCCGCGTCTTCCACGTTGCTCGCCCTTGAAATGCGCCGGTTGGTCAAACAACTGCCCGGCAAACGCTTCGTCAAACTCGTTTGATTATGTCCAAAACCCTCGTCATTGCGGAAAAACCCAGCGTCGCCGGCGACCTAGCCCGCGCCCTCGGCAAGTTCAAGAAAGAGAAAGGCTATTACGAAGGCGACGACATGGTGATTTCCCACACCGTGGGCCACCTGCTCGAAATCCAAGAGCCCGACAGCTACAAAGTCGTGCGGGGCAAGTGGAGCCTCGAGAATCTCCCCGTTCTTCCCGACCACTTCGATCTCATTCCCCGCGAAAAAGCGCAGGAACAGCTCCGCATCCTCAAAAAACTTCTCGCCCGCAAGGACGTCGGAGAGGTGATCAATGCCTGCGACGCCGGGCGCGAGGGCGAACTCATCTTCCGCTACGTCGTCCAGCACTTCAAAAACAAGAAACCCGTCAAACGCCTCTGGCTCCAGAGCATGACCTCCGACGCCATCCGCGAAGGATTCGCCCACTTGCGTAGCGACAACGAAATGCTCCCGCTCAGCGAGGCCGCGCATTGCCGCTCGGAGAGTGACTGGCTCGTCGGCATCAACGGCTCGCGGGCCATGACCGCCTTCTACAAGGAACTTCTCGGCGGCTTCCAAGTCACCCCCGTGGGACGCGTGCAAACCCCCACCCTCGCCATTCTGGTCGAGCGCGAGGAAAAGATCCGCAACTTCGAACCCCGCGCTTACTTCGAGCTTCATGGTGACTTTGTGGTCGCCGCGGGCAACTACGCCGGCAAATGGTTCGACGAAAATTTCAAAAAGTCCGAAAACGAAGACGCCAAAGCCGAGCGCATCTGGGATCGTGCCAAGGCCGAGGAAATCCAAGCCAAGTGCCAAGGCCAGTCCGGCACCGTGACCGAGGAACGCAAACCCACCACCCAGGCCCCGCCCCTGCTTTACGATCTCACCACCCTCCAGCGCGAAGCGAACGGCCGCTTCGGGTTCAGCGCCAAGCGCACCCTGCAGCTCGCCCAGTCGCTTTACGAACGACACAAAGTCCTCACCTACCCGCGAACAGATTCACGCTATCTGCCGTCCGACAACCTGCCGGTTGCCAAAAAAGTCCTCGGCAGCATCGATGATCCTTCGCTGACCCCGCACGCCCGCAAAGCGCTGGAGAACGACTGGGTAAAACCCTCCCCGCGCATTTTCAACAACGCCAAAGTCAGCGACCACCATGCCATCATTCCGACCGGCACCAGTCCGGCGAATCTCGATGAATACGAGATGAAGCTTTACGACCTCGTGACCCGGCGCTTCATAGCAGTCTTTTACCCCGCCGCCAAATTCGAGGTGACTAAACGCATCACGGAGATCGCCGGGGAGAAATTCAAAACCGAAGGCAAGATCCTGCGCGAACCGGGCTGGCTCGAGGTTTACGGCAAAGAAGCCGTCAGCGAGGACGACACCTCGCTGGTCGCGGTCAAAGATGGCGAAACGGCCACCGCCCAGGCCATCGAGATCAAAGAGTGCCAGACCAAGCCGCCACCGCGCTTCAACGAAGCCACCCTGCTCTCGGCCATGGAAGGAGCCGGCAAATTTGTCGAGGACGAGGAACTCCGAGAAGCCATGAGCCAGCGCGGCCTCGGAACACCCGCCACCCGCGCCGCCATCATCGAAGGACTTCTCACCCAGGAATACATCCGTCGCGAAGGCCGCGAGCTCGCCGCCTCCGCCAAGGGCATCAAGCTCATCACCGCCCTCCGCGAATTGCAGATCGGCGCGCTCAGCTCGCCGGAAATGACCGGCGAATGGGAATACAAGCTCAAGCAGATCGAGGCCGGAGAGTTCAAACGCGATGCTTTCATGCAGGAAATCCGCGACCTCGTCGCCGGCGTGATCAAAAAAATCAAAGACGCCTCCGGTCATGTGAACAGCGAGACCATGGGCGGCAATTTCAAGGACCTCGCCGCCCCGTGCCCCAAATGCGGCAGCACGGCCGGGTTCAAAGAATCGTTCAAGGCCTACGACTGCAAAAATCCCGACTGCAAGCTCGTCGTTTGGAAAACCGTCAGCAGCCGCGAACTTGAACCCGAAGAAGTGCGCACCCTGCTTGAGACCGGCAGCGTCGGCCCGCTCAAAGGTTTCAAAAGCAAGATGGGACGCCCCTTCGAAGCCAAGCTCGCCCTTAGCGAGGGCACCGAGTGGAAAACCACCTTCGACTTCGGCGATGGCGGCATCCGCAACAACGAGCCATTCAACAAAGAAACCGCCACGCTCATCGTGGAGAAGTGCCCCGTCTGCGAAAAAGGCGCGATTTACGATTCAGGCAACGCCTACGCCTGTGAGCACGGTCTCGGACCCGAGAAGAAGTGCGCTTTCCGCATGGGCAAGATGATTCTCCAGCGGGAAATCAGCCCCGATGACGTCCGCAAAATCTGCGCCGAGGGCAAAACGAGTCTGCTGACCAAGTTCATCTCGAAGAAGGGGCGCCCCTTCAACGCCTTCCTCGTCCTAGACAAAAAGTCCGGCAAAGTCGGCTTCGAGTTCGAAGAACGCAAGCCACGCGAGAAGGCCCCGAAAAAAGCCGCAGCCAAAGCCGAGCCGGCCACGGCTTGAGATTTTATCGGATCCGAGGCTAAGCCCCCTCCAGCGCACTGCGCTGCTATTTAAGCAACGGAGCGATCACGAGGCTGACGATCGACATGACGTTGATGAGAATGTTCATCGACGGCCCCGAGGTGTCCTTGAGCGGGTCACCCACGGTGTCCCCCACGACGCAAGCACGGTGGGCATCGGAGTTTTTGCCACCATAGTGGCCGTGCTCGATGTATTTCTTGGCGTTGTCCCAAGCTCCGCCCGAGTTAGCCATGAAGAGAGCGAGGAGCACACATCCGAGCAGCGCACCGACCAGCATCCCGCCCAAAGTGGCCGCGCCGAAGCCGAAACCAATCACCACGGGTGAAAAGACAGCAATGCCGGCGGGGGCAATCATGCGCTTGATGGCGGCGTTGGTTGCGATGCGCACGCAGGAACCCGAATCCGGCTTGCCGGTTCCTTCCAGCAAACCGGGAATCTCCCGGAATTGGCGGCGGATTTCCTCGATCATTTCCTGTGCGGCCGCACCGACGGCTGTCATGGAGAGGGCGCTGACAAGGAAAGGGATGAAACCGCCGATGAAGATACCGGTCAGCACGCGCGGATCGGAAATAAGCAACTGGAAGCCGGGGTTGTTGATTTTGATGACGTTGATGAAGGCGGCAATGATCGCCAAGGCCGCCAATGATGCAGCGCCGATGGCGAAGCCTTTGCCGATCGCCGCCGTGGTGTTGCCCACCTCGTCGAGTTTGTCGGTGATGGCCCGGGTTTCTTTGCCCAATCCCGCCATCTCGGCGATGCCGCCCGCGTTGTCGGCAATCGGGCCGTAGGCGTCGATACTCATGGTGATACCGATGGTGGCCAGCATGCCGACGGCGGCTATGCCCACTCCGTAGAGACCGGCAAAGTGACTGGCCCCGAGAATAATCAACGCCACCACGGCGAGGGGTATAACGACGGAAACCATGCCCACGGCCAGACCGCGTATCATGACGGTGGCAACGCCGGTCAAAGCCGCTTTGGAAATCGACCTCATCGGCGCGCCGCCGGTGTAATACTCGGTGGAAAGTCCGATCGCGATGCCGCCGACGGACCCCATGATGACGCAGAGCCAAACGGCCAGATCCACGCCGAGGCCGGAAATCACGGCTCCGGCCAGCAAAACGAACAGGAAGGCGGCGCCGACCGTGCCAGTGCGCAAAGCGCGGGCCGGTTGACTGTTGGAAGCGACGCGCACGAGCGCGATGCCTGCCAGCGAGCAGAGCAAACCGGTCGAAGCCAGAGCCAGCGGCAAGAACATCAAATTGGCACGGGCGGCCGAAAGTGTTTCCCATTGCGCAATGGTGAGCGTCGCGGCAATCGCCATCGAGGCGATCATGGCATTGCAATAGGACTCGAAGAGGTCCGCGCCCATTCCGGCAACATCGCCCACGTTGTCGCCGACATTGTCGGCGATCACCCCGGGGTTGCGCGGATCATCCTCGGGGATGCCTGCCTCGACTTTGCCGACCAAGTCGGCACCGACATCCGCCGCCTTGGTGAAGATACCGCCGCCAATGCGGTAGAAAATCGCCACGAGCGATGCCCCCAT
>JBILDG010000125.1:0-5964 GCA_044352715.1 Chthoniobacterales bacterium
CTTCGATAGCGGCCTCGCCGGGGTCGAGCGTCCCACGAACATGGAGGCCTTGATCCGCTCCCATGTTTACACGCCGGCTTATCCCAAGCTGGCGTAGCACCATGGTCCCGGGGACCGCGCCCGCCCACGCCCGAGGCGGGCGTGCTCCCCGAGACTGGTTTGTCCTCGCGCTCCTCGCGCTGTGCCTCGGCACGGCGCGAGCGGCGGTCCCTGACTCCGCCGCGGTGGAGAACGACAACTTCCGGGAAAACTATCTCTTCGGCGACTGGATGGGCGTGCGCACGTCCCTCTGGGAGCAGGGCGTGAAGCCGAAATTCCTGCTCATCTCGGATGCTTACGGCAATCCCTACGGCGGTGCAGAGCAGGGCTTCACGTCCTACAACATGTTCTGTGCGGACCTGAAGCTGGACACGGAGAAACTCGTCAATCTTCCCGGTGGCGAACTCCACATCGGGTTCGCCGTCAACTTCGGCACGCAGTTGTCGCAGGATGTGGTCGGCAACGTATTCCCCATCCAGTCTTCCGACGTTGCCCCACCCGGACCGCGCCTCACCGACCTGAGCTACACGCAGTCGCTCTTCGACGGGAAACTCAGTCTGCGCGCCGGTCGCGTTTCCATCGATAGCCTCTACGGCGAGGAGTTTGCCGCCTCGGCCTATTTCCGCTCTTTCACCTCCGTCGCCTTCAACGCCATCCCCTTCGCGATCTTTTACAATTCACCCGGTGCCTTCGGCTATCCCGCCACCACGTGGGGCGTCCGCGCCAAAGTCGCCCCCGTCGAGCAATTCTACGCCATGGCCGGCATCTACAACGGCGATCCGGATGTCGGGCTCGCCGATCGCTACGGCCTCGATTTCACCTTCAATGGCCCGCCGTTCGGCATCGGAGAAATCGGTTACCGGCGCAACCAAGCAGCGACCGACACCGGCCTACCGGGCAATCTGAAACTCGGCGGCTTCGTTCTCGGCGGCAGCGTGCCGGAGTATGACTCGGATAACTCGAGCAACGGACGCTTCGGTCTTTACGCGGTGGCCGACCAAGCTCTGGTGCGCTTCGGAGAAGCGTCGGCCAACCGTCATCTCGGCGTCTTCGGCAGCCTCGTCGTCGCGCCCAACGAAGCGGTCAGCCCCATGACTTATTATTTCAGCTCCGGTCTGGTTGCCTACGGACCGCTGGATAGCCGCCCGAAAGATTTCGTCGCCTTCGGTCTGGCCTACGGAGCTTACAGCAGCCAGCTACGCAGCGGGCAGACCGCCAATGCGACCGTCAAACCGCAATTATACGAAATGACCATGGAGCTTTCCTACGGCATCCAAGTCCTGCCCGGCCTGATCATCCAGCCCGGCGCCCAAATGCTCGTCAATCCCGGCGGTAGTCCGTCGACTCCCAGCGCGCTCGCTTTGGGGGTTAACGCGGTGGTGAGTTTTTAGGTTGGCCGATGGTGACGGGACTCGGAGGTTGCGTCTTTGTTCAGCGTTGCGGACCATGATGAAGGCGGCCGCTTCCACCGGCGGTGTCCGAACTGACTAATATGTCCCTGCACAGCAAAAGCTCGAGGATAGTAGATATAGAAGGCGAGGTTTATGCCTCGGCAGCGGCGGCCCGAACGCTTCCGAAATATAAATTTCCTCCCGATGAACAGGTGGCGCGGGAGGTTTATCAGCTGGTGCATGACGAACTGATGCTCGACGGCAACTCGCGGCAGAATCTCGCCACCTTCTGCCAGACGTGGGAGGAGCCGGAGGTGCACCAGTTGATGGATGAGTGCCTCGACAAGAACATGGTCGACAAAGACGAGTATCCGCAGACGGCGGCCATCGAGGAGCGTTGCGTGCACATGCTGGCCGATTTGTGGAATTCGCCCGCGGCGGCGGACACCATCGGATGCTCGACCACGGGGTCCAGCGAGGCGGCCATGCTCGGGGGCATGGGGATGAAGTGGCGTTGGCGGGACAAGCGGCGCGCCGAGGGGAAGCCCGCGGACAAGCCCAACCTGGTCTGCGGACCGGTGCAGATTTGCTGGGAAAAGTTCGCCCGTTATTGGGATGTCGAACTGCGTCAGATTCCGATGACGCAAGACCGCCTCATCATGTCGCCCGAAGAAGTTCTCAAGCGCTGCGACGAAAACACGATCGGAGTGGTCCCGACCTTGGGGGTGACGTTCACGGGGGACTATGAACCGGTGGAAGCGGTCAGCCGGGCGCTGGATGAGTTGCAGAAAAGCACCGGATGGGACATCCCGATCCACGTGGATGCGGCGAGCGGCGGCTTCCTTGCGCCATTTTGCGCGACGGACCTCGTGTGGGATTTCCGCCTGCCGCGGGTCAAGTCGATCAATGCCTCGGGACACAAGTTCGGTCTCGCGCCGCTGGGCGCGGGCTGGGTGATTTGGCGGGAGAAGACGGATTTGCCCGAGGACCTCATTTTCAACGTGAACTATCTCGGAGGCAACATGCCGACCTTCGCACTCAATTTTTCGCGTCCGGGCGGACAGATCATCGCGCAGTATTACAACTTCCTGCGCCTCGGCCGGGAGGGTTACCGGAAGATTCATCAGGCATGCTATGACACCGCGCAGTTCTTCGCCGAGGAACTACCCAAACTGGGGCCGTTCGAAATCATCTACGGCGGTGATCCAGCCTGCGGCATCCCGTGTGTCAGTTGGAAATTGCAGGACGACGCCAAAGTGCCGTTCGGGCTCTACGATCTTGCCGATCGCTTGCGCGTGCGCGGCTGGCAGGTGCCGGCTTACACCATGCCGCCGGACCGCGAAGATCTTGTGGTGCAGCGCATTTTGGTCCGCAACGGGGTGACCCGCGATCTGGTCTCGTCGCTGCTCGAGGATTTCCAGCGGGCTATGGATTATTTTGTCTCTCATCCGGTGGCCGCTCCGCAGACTGCGGAAGAGGGGACCGCTTACCATCACTGAGCCGTCTCCTCCTTTGTGCTTTGCCCTCCGAGTTGGGCCTCTATATTCCAAAATTTATGTCTGCATCTATTCCCTTCGATAATCTTCGTGCACCTGTCTACGGCCGCAACGGCATGGCCTGTTCCAGCACACCGCTTGCCGCCGTGATCGGACGCGATGTTCTCAAAGCGGGCGGCAACGCGGCGGATGCGGCGCTGGCCATGGCGGCGGTGGTCAATGTGACCGAGCCGATGATGAGCGGACTGGGCGGCGACATGTTCGCCATCGTGTGGAAAGACGGCAAAGCCCACGGTTTGAACAGCAGTGGGCATTCGGGTTCCTTGATGACCTTGGAGCGCGTCCGGGCGGAGTATGGAGACAAAATGCCTCACGCAGGTGCAGCGACCGTCAACGTCCCCGGGGCCCTCGACGGCTATCTTGCACTGCACAAACAGTTCGGGACGATGGATCTGGCTGATCTTTTCGAGCACGCAGCGGCTTTGGTTGATGACGGCTTCCCCGTGGGTGAGAAGATTTCTCAGGTGTGGGCGGCGGGCGCCCCGCTGCTCCGGAAGTATTCTCCAGATTCCACAGCTTATTTGCCCGGAGGTCAGGTGCCCCCGGCCGGGAGCATTTTCCGCGAGCAGGACCTGGCGCGCTTATGGCGGCGGATCGGACGTGAAGGCCGTTCCGCCTTCTATGCCGGCGAGACGCGCGACCGTATCGTCAAGACAGTGCAAAAGGCAGGCGGTTATCTGCAGGCAGGCGACTTCGATGCCGTTCAAGCCGAATGGGTGGAACCGATCCGCGGTAGCTACCGCGGGCACACCATTCTGGAAATGCCCCCGAACGGCCAGGGGATCGTCGCGCTCGAGGCGTTGGCTATCCTCGAGGGCTATGACATGGCGGCCATTTTTGCGGCAGACGAGGTCCAAGCATGCCACCTTATTCTTGAGGCGATCAAACTCGCCTATGCCGATGCCTCCGCCACGGTCGCCGACCCCCGTTTTCTCAAGGCCCCGATCGAAAATTTGCTCGATCCCGAGTTTATCAAACAACGCCGCTCAACAATCGACCGCGACCATGCCTCGGACAACCCACCGTGCGGCCGTGTCTTCGGCGACACCACTTATCTCACCGTCGTGGACCGCAACCGTATGGCGGTTTCGCTCATTACCAGCATCTCGGGTCCGTTCGGTAGCGGCATTGTCGTCCCGGGAACAGGCGTGGTCCTCAACAACCGGCTGTCCGATTTTGTGCTCGTTCCCGGCCACCCCAACGCCGCGGCGCCGAACAAACGTGTGCGGCACACGATCCTCCCGTCCATGCTTCTCGATTCGTCGGGCGCACTGAAGATGTCCTTCGGTTGCATGGGAGGAAACATGCAGCCGCAGGGGAAGACGCAAATTCTCATCAACCTCATCGACCGCGGCATGAACCTGCAGCAGGCTCTCGACGCGCCGCGCGTGCGCGTGCTCGACGGACGTCGTATTTCGATCGAACGCCACCCGCTGCCCGACCTCGGAAAACGTCTGGCCGCCATGGGACACGACGTGGTGTGGGACGGCTACACTCCCGCCTCGCCGGGCGATGTCGGGGAGAGCTTTGAAGGCTCGGCCCAAGCCATTTTGCTCGAGCCCCAAAGCCTCTGCGGCGCGAGCGATCCGCGTCTGGACGGCATTGCCTGTCCGCTGTAGGAACGATGTGAACTTCCGATGGCCCCCCGCCACGGAACCACAGCCCAAACTCTGAGGCTAGGCCGTGTTGTTCGCGCTGTCTCCGCCGGTCACATCGTAGGTGGCGCCGGACACCATGTAGGCGGCATCTGACGCCAAAAATACGACCACTGGAGCGAGTGCGGCCGGATCGATCCACGGCACGCCAAGAGGCGAGCGGCCGGCCAAGACTTTCCGGGCTTCCTCCTCGTCCTTGGTGACATCGCCCGTGGGCGTCCGTCCTGCCGCTTGCAAGGCTTGCGCGTAGCGCTCTTCATGGCGTGTCAGAGGTGTGTCGATCAGCCCCGGCACCAGCGCATTCACCGTGATCCCGTGCCGGCCCAGTTCCAAGGCAGCCGATTTCATGAGTCCGATAATGCCCCACTTGGAGGCCGAGTAGGCTGCGCCATTCAAGGTTCCATGCTGCCCCTGCGTGGAGCTGGTGACAATAATGCGCCCGCCGCCCCGCTTGACCATCGCCGGGGCAAAGGCGCGGATGGCATTGGCTGTTCCTGTCAGATTCACATCGATCTGGATGTGCCAATCCGGGTCCTCCATCTCGAGCAACGGGTGAAACGCCTGGATACCCGCGTTGGCGAACAAAATATCGAGCCCGCCCAACTCGCGCTCCACCTCCGCCGCGATGGCCCGCAAAGCCGGCAACTCGCGTTGATCTGCAACGAAGCTTTTCCATCGCCCGCCCGCGGCCTGCACCAACCGCCCAGTCTCCTCGAGGTCCGCCTGGCTGGACGGGGACACGCCCGAACGCGGATCGACCGTGGCGCAGATATCAATGCCCGCCACACTCGCACCGCTTTCGGCCATGGCCACCGCGGCTGCTCGCCCGATCCCCCGCGCGGCACCGGTCACCACCGCCACTTTTCCCTCCAGCAAATTGCCCAGCCGGGTTGTTCCCGTCGCAGGTTTGTTCGAAGATTGTGTGTTCGCGGCTGGGGATGTTGGCGGGCCCGGCATGTTGAAGACGAATGGCAGGGGCATTTGTCAGGTCAACTCAAAACGTTCCTGCAAGTGGGCAAAGTCGGAACGATGCAGTCGAAGGCAAAAATTAGAACCGGCGTCCCCGCCGCTTCCATTCTTTCGGACGAAGAAGGAGGTCGCTTTGGCCCGCGGCGACAGAAAATTCTAAGCCGCGCTAAAACGTGAAATTCAGACCGACGATCGGGCCGTGCGTGTTCACGTCGTAGCGGAAGCCGGCCTGATCGTAGTTGTAGCCGATCGCGCGGTAGCCAACGACCAGCGAAAACCAGCGACTGATCTGCCCGCCGACACCGGCCAGCGCCTGCCAGGTCAGTTCCGAGTTCGCCCCGAAGCCGCCGATGT
>JBILDG010000126.1:0-5946 GCA_044352715.1 Chthoniobacterales bacterium
TAATGCCTAAATTCCATGTTATAGTCCAAAGAACCCGATGACGATGATAATTTTGTCGCGGCTGGCTAGAATCCCGCTTATCTGCGTCTGAGGCGCCGGATCAACGTTGCGCCGAACAATCCGAGCGCACCCGCGACGACGAGGGCAACTGTTGAAGGTTCAGGAATAATTGCATCATAGACAACAATGTTGTCGAACTGACTCAGCGAGTTCCTTCCAGCCGCGTAATCTCCTCGGAGATATAGCAAATTAACGTTAGCACCCGAGCCATTATTGAAAAGGCTGGCATTCGTGTAGCTAAAAAGAGGAGTGTTTCCACTTTTGGTCAAGTTGTAGCCCTGAACCGCGCCGGCTAGAATATCCACGCTGAGCCGCATGGATTGCCAATCTCCTTGTTGAAAAACGTTTGTTCCAGTATAAGTGAAACTCGCCAGCGGATTAGCAAAGTTGTTATCAAGGAAGAGCCGGACGGAGCTGTCGCCGAATAGCTGGAATTGAATATTCTTCTCCGGCCCATAGGGAATAGGTCTCAAAGAGATGCCAGCCGCGGTGAAGGTATCGCGTTCAGGCCTGATAAACATGAAGCGCACATCGAAGTAGATGTCGAGGTTGGTCTGCCCTGACACACCTACATACTGATTCATGATGCTTGATTCAGCATT
Source organism: Chthoniobacterales bacterium (assembly GCA_044352715.1). Taxonomy (GTDB): domain Bacteria; phylum Verrucomicrobiota; class Verrucomicrobiia; order Chthoniobacterales; family JACTMZ01; genus JACTMZ01. The sequence continues at coordinate 663 of JBILDG010000126.1, forward strand.
GTTTGCCACGCCTGCGGAGTGATTGCCGCCGCCTAAGTCAAATACCGTGGGGGGACCACCGCCACCATAGGTCCAGCCAGGCAAAGCTGGCGGGTTGGTATATGTGCCCACTGCGGCGGCATTGAAATTGTCTTGAAAGACAATGGTTTGTCCGTAGGCGATCGGGAGGATTGCCGTGGTTGCAATTGCAAGTGCAAGGATGGAACGTTTCATTTTTTGGGGGTTTTAGTGTTATTTGCTTATGGGAGAAAATTCGGAGATTCCTAAAGCTGTCTCTGCTTGTCCACGGTGTAGGTGACATAGGTCGGCTCAGGGTTTTGCCCGGCGATTTGACGCTCGATCAGCTCGATCAGAGACAGAGCGAGATCCTCGACTTTAGAGACCACCCAGGTCACGGGCAGCGGACAGGGAATCGAAATTTCCGCGTTCCGATGCACGACAAGTTTCAGTTCCCCGGGAACCGAAACTTTTTCCTGAAGAATTGCCATCAGGCAGCCGAGGGCGATGCTATCGGGGTATATGAACAGGCCGTCGGGACGTTTGTTATGCTTCCAGAGGTTGAGGAATTGTCGATAACCGTAGGTTTCAAGCTGGTCGGGCTCCAAGTCCTGCTTGGGCAACTGCATCCAAGAATCGTTCACCTCGAGCCCGAGGTCCGACGCGCGGTCGATAAAACTGCGAAAGAGTCGCTGCCGTTCATGAGGAATGCCCTTCCTCATATCCTCCCGATTGTTGGGCATGACAGGGAGGATCGCGCCGATGCTCCGACAACCCATGCCCTTGAGTTCCGCCAAGCCCAATCCGATCATCTGGTCGGAATCCATACCGACCCGGTAAGGCGTCTGCTCCGGACAATTGATGGCGAGGGGGATACCCAGCTTTTCCATCCAAGAGATTTCCTGAGGATTCGCCATTCCGACGATCAAGCTCCTGATCTCTCCCCTGGAAATTTTCTTGAGCAAATCCGCCGGCGGTTTCCCCTGCTCACTTTTGCCTCGGGTATCGACCAAGATCTGGCTGTTGACCTTGCGCCCGGAGAGCTTTTCCAAAAGCAAGAGGTAGAGGATCCGATAAAAATCCAACCCCGAGGAGTGCAGGAAATCACGGCAAAAGTAGATTCCTACGTTGTGAATGCTGGATTCCCGCGCCGCCACAAAAGTTCCGCTTCCTCTCCTCGCCTCGACCAACCCCTCGTCGATGAGCAACCTGAGCGCTCTTTGAATGGTAAAAACGCTCGTCCTGTGTCGCGCGGCGAAAGCCTGAAGCGATTGCAACCGGGCTCCTTTAGGCAACGCTCCTCCGGTGATCTTGCCACGCAAGTCCAACGAGATCCGCTGATACAACGGCATCCGCAGGGAACGAGGCTTTACAAGGCCGGTCATATTTCCGCCATATTACACTGCAACATTACACTGTCAATGTTTTTTATTTTTTTTTGGGGGGGAACTTCACTCCACGGCCAGAGCCCGGATCAGCCGCAGGCAACTGGCCTCGTTGGGGAAGATGCGGATGATGTGCGTGCGTCGCTTGAGCTCCTGGTTGATCCGCTCAAGCATGTTGGTGCCCTTGAGGTGTTTGTGGTGCTCGCGCGGCAGACGGTAAAACGTCCAGGTCTCCTCGATGCTGCTCTCCACCCACTCGCACAGCTTCGGATACTTCGATTGCCAGCGCCCCAGCCAGGCCGCCAGATCCCGCCGCGCCTCCTCGGCCGAGCGTCGGTCGTAAAGCCAGCGCAACTCCAACAGGCAGTCGTCGTTGGCCTTGCGCGGCAGGTGATCGAGCGCGTTGAGCAAGAAGTGCACCTAGCACCGCTGCCAGCACGCCTCCGATAGCACTTGTCCGATGGCCCGATTCAAGCCGGCGTGGTCGTCGCTGACCACCAATTGCACCCCGTGCAACCCCGTTCCTTGAGCCCGAGTAAAAACTCCTTCCAAGTCGTCTCGCTCTCCCGGTTGGCCAACTCCACCCCCAGCACCTGCCGCCGCCCCTCCCAGTCGATCCCAATGGCCACCTGCACCGCACGGCTGCGCACCACCCCGTCCTCGCGCACCTTCTAGTAGCGCGCGTCCAGGATCAGATACGGATACTCCGCCTCCAGCCGCCGCCGGGCAAAGCGCGCCAGCTCCCCGTCCAACTTCTTGTTCAACGCGCTGATCGTCGACGCGCTAAACTCCTGCCCGCACAACTCCTCGCTGATCGCTTTGACTTTGCGCGTCGACACTCCCTGCAGATACATCTCGGTCAACGCGCTCACCAAAGCCTTCTCGCTCCTCTGACACCGCTCGAAGACCTCTGTCGAAAACCGGCCCGCCCGGTCCTGCGGCACCCGCAACTCGATCTTGCCCACACGCGTCACAAGGCTACGCCGGTAATACCCGCTGCGGTAGCCCTGTCGCCCCTCGGTGCGCTCGCCCTTCTCGGTTCCCACCGCCTCGCTCATCTCGGCCTCCAGCACCTCCTGCACGACAAATTGCACCATCGGCTTCAGAAAGTCGGCGTCTTGCTCCATTAACAATTTGATCTCTTCTTTGCTCAGCTTATTTTCGTTCTTGGTCATGGTTTGTTTTGGTTGGTTGTTGTTCACCTCCAACCTCCTACCATGACCTCTCCTTTTTTGCTGAAGATTCAGCACACTACCGAGATGAGCCGGCGTGATGTTTGATGAGGCCATGCCATGCAGAACACCGCAGCCATGCGGCAGATTCGGAGTCCGCTCACCTTGCATGTAGGGGAACTGGTGAGCACGTCCGCCCTGAGCCCTTGGCCCTTGGGCATTTTTTCACCAGCACCATAAACGACCCTTTGGATGCCGTATTGATTTAATGCGGGTTCGCAAGGATTCAGGGCAGCAAAGTTCGCATAAGGCTCGCGCCCCCTTTATCCCCGCGAATCTGTGTCAAAAAATAGGCCGTCGAAATAGCTGCCGGCACCGCATCGACTCGGGCGCTTCCAGCACCCGCAAGCCGTCTCCGGTCGCAAAAAACAGCCGCCCAGCGAGGCCGGGCGGCTGTTTTTGAATTGGCTGCTTCGAATCAGCAGATGCGACCAAGCTTGGCGTCCGGACCGTGGCCGATGGGGTTCTCGCCGACCCAGCGTTCATCGACGGGTTCGTCGGAGCGTTGGTAGCGGGTATCGGTGGAGAGGCGGATGCGCTGCGTGGTGTTGTCGATGCTGCCGTGGATGGTGTCCATACGGAAGGTCAGGAGGTCGCCGGGCTGGAACTCCGAGGTGAGCCAGCGCCCGCCGAATTTCTGGCGGAGCGATACAGGGTTGTTGGTGAGTTGCCCGTTGTGTTTCCAGCCGTCATGGCCGGGGATGTTCGTGCAGCTCGTATCGACATCCGAGTTCAAATAATTGCGGATGCGGCCGGCCTGCAGGTGCGATTTTTCGAGGATCATGAGTCCTCCGACTTCAAGCGGCACTTCGCCATAGGGAATCCATGCGGTGTAGAGGCGGTGCGTACCCCGGCCCATGTAAACGATGTCGCAGTGGGGCGAGGTTCCGTGACCGCAGCCCATGGTGCGAAGCCAAATGTAGTCGAAGTGCCGGATGGCTCCGCCGAGGAATCCGGTGTAAAATTGATGCACCTCGGGACCGAAGACAACGCGGCCGATGGCGGGCTGGTTCTTCCAGGCGGTCGTGTGGAATTTGGGATGGACACCTTCTTTCAGGATGCCGTCGATGAGTGGTTGTCCCTCTTCAAAAATCCCATCCTTTGCCAGTGTCTCGACGAGGGCTTGGCGGGCTTCGAGAACGACCTCACGGGGGAAGAATGCTTTGATATACAAGTAGCCATTTTCATCCATGCTCCGTTGAAGGCCGGCAGGATCGTTGCGGATGGCCGAGGAGTCTTGCAACCAGCCGAAGGAATGCTCGTCCAACTCAAGTTCATGACCGAGGGAGGTCAGTGTGCGGTTGGCCACCGATGCTGAGGCGCGCGTCTTCATCGGGATGAGCATGGCACACGGAAGAAAAAGAGGAATGGCGCACATGGTATTTTTCATGTAAAAAATGGGAAATGCGCCTGCCGCCTCTCGGCAACTGGAAGACCTCGCTCGTTCAGACCACCGGCACTTCGCCCCTCGGTGAGATAACCCTTGCCGGCACCATTGCCAAATCGCGCGGCATCCGGCCTGACCGACCCCGCCTCTTTGGACAATGGGCCATTGTGTATTTGGTGGCAGGCACCGGCAAATACCATGACGCGCGCGGAACCGACATCCCGCTGCAAGCGGGCGATGTGATCTTGGTCTTTCCCGAAGTGGCCCACTGCTACGGGCCCGAGCCGGGCGGAATTTGGAACGAGTTGTATGTCTGCTTTCGGGGACCTGTCTTCGAGGCTTGGCGCGAGGCGGAAATTTTTGATGTAAGAAATCCCGCCTTTTACTGGAAGCCTCCGCGCGCGGGACTCGAGATACTCCAGCCGTTCTTTTCTCAATGGAACCAAGCGGGCCAGTCCATGCTCGATGCTGTGACAATGTGGCAGCAAATCCTGTCCCGCATTTTCAAAGTTCATGCATCAAAGGATGCGAAGGAGCACCATCCGGGTTGGTTTTTACAGGCGGCGGACCTTTTGGAGCGGTCGGCAGAAAGCGATGAGCGAACGCTCCGCAATGTCGCCGAGGCCTGCGGGATGGGCTATGAGAGCTTCCGGAAAAAATTCGCCGAGATGGCCGGCGAGCCGCCCGCCCGCTACGCCATGGCGCGCCGCATCGAGCGTGCCAGGCAACTCCTCGCCCGCCACCGGTTCACCAACAAGGAACTGGCCGAGATGCTCGGTTTCCACGATGAGTTCCACTTTGCCAAAACTTTCAAAAGACTCATCGGCAAAACCCCGCGCGAATGGTTCGACGCGCTTCCTCGGCGAATTCCGCGACCAGCGCTGAGGTAAAATCCTCGAGTGACAAGTCGTTGTCGTCGGCCAGCGGCGTCAGGTCGATGGCATAAAGGAGCCCGGCTTCTTTGTCGGTCGCTTGGCTTTCGTGGAAAGTGCCAAGTGTCTGCCAATGGCGATCCATCCAGGGCACAGTCCCTCGTAGGAGATCGCATTAGCACCTTCAATGCTCCGATGTGGATCCTCCTCGACACGCGGTGCCAACGAGAGCGTTTCCAGCTTCCATGGGGGACGCGTGGATGGAGTCATGGGAATGTTTGTAACGGAGAACGCTTGGCAGACTTTGTTGCGATTTCCCGGTTCGACTTTTTGGTTTTTGGATTTCCCTGTATTGGGCTTAATCGTTCACGAAACTTAAGAGCGCAGTGCGATGGTGGTTGCGCGGAATTC
>JBILDG010000127.1:0-5883 GCA_044352715.1 Chthoniobacterales bacterium
GTGTAGGGATGGATGTTTTCATCGATCCACGGCACGACCTTGCCGTCCTCACGCTGGAAACGATGGGATTTTGAATACCTTTGCAGCGTGTCGTAGAAGAGCTGTTTTGAGACGGTTTCCTGATTGTAGTCGTTGAGCAGATTGGCTAATGCCGTGAGCGTCATGGAGGTCGCCAAGGGCCATGAGGGTCCGTTCCATTGGCATTCGTGGCCTTCGTAGGAAAGGGTGAATTTTGGATGCCGCTGCTCCGGAAATGTCGGGCCGTAAGGGGCCTTGAAGCCCTTGGGGTCGTCGAGCTGCTTCCAGCCGGCTTCGTAGCCCGGATCGGGCAGGTGGAACATCCAGGGGGCATAGCCCCAGAGTTCCCGCACATCGCTACGTTTGGATTCGTCCTCGCGGAGTGTGGTGAAAAATTGCATGTCGGGATCCCAGAGTTTCGCTTGAACCAATTCCTTGAGCTTGGCAGCACGGGCACGAAACTCGTCGGCCACATCCCCGCGGCCAGCAGCTGAGGCGATGTCTGCTATGGCCATTAAGTTTCCGTAGGCGGCGGCATTGGTAAGCGGACGGAATCCATGACCTCCAATGGAAATCTCGGAGCCATCGAAGGCATCGATTGTGTAATAGAGGCCGTTTCCCCTGCGTCCGACCATCTTGATTCCCCTCCCCGCCTTGCCTTCGTCCCAGCGTTGTTGCTGGGCGATCATTTGATCCAACAAGCCGATCGGTAAGGTGGTATCGCCCGTTACCGCGGCACGCTTCCAGATGCCATCGGCAAGCCAGTTGGTATAGACTAAGGAGAACTTTTCGCCAGCGCCGAACCAGAAGCGCGAATAGTCGTCGAGATACTGTGGATCACGGAGCCAGCGACCTTCGGCGAGGTGGAGTTCCGCCGCCATGTTGATCGTGTTGAAGCGGCCAGCCCATGACACACCCGGAGCGAACTCGGTTACCACCCAGCCGACGGGAGTTTTTCGGAGATGCTTGCGGTAAGTCCACCAGCGGAACCAATAAGTTTTTTCAAACTCCTTGTCGGGGCATTCGAACAGCGGAACATTCGCCGCCAGAAAATCCCAAGCCTCGGCGTTCGGAATGGCATTTTTATAAAGCTCATTGTCATCGGCATTGAATTGCTCGATGAGGGGCTTGAAGGATGCCGGATCCAGGACAGCGGCTTGAGAAAACGGCGCCATGGCAATCAGAGCCATTGAAATAAAAGTGTGTCGAAAGGAGTGGCGCATACTGATGGGAGCATGGGAAAAATATTGGCACTCTCAGGGAGTGGGCGGATGGAGTTTAGCGGCAACCGCTCCCAGAGCCTCTCGCGCTACCTTCGACTCCGGCGTGTCCTTGTCCGGCGCAACGAGCTTTTCGGAATAGGGCGCATCGCTCATGTCATAAAGCTCGCCGTTTTCGCGAAGCTTCCAGCTGGCATTTCGAATGAAGTATTCCTTGTTGTAGAGGCTGTGAACCCATTCGCGTGGTATGCCGGATTTGTTCTCAAGCTGGGGCGCGAAGCTGATGCCATCGAGTCCCGCGGGCTCTGCCACTCCAGCCACCTGTAAGAAAGTCGGGGTGATGTCGCTGAAATCGACCAATCCATTGTAAATGGAACCTGCCTTGATCACCTTGGGCCAAATGGCAATGAAGGGCACCCAGGAGCCGGTGTCGTTCATCGTGCCCTTGCCGAATTTGATTTTGCGGCCGTCCTGCATTTTGGTCGTCACCCACGGTGGCGTTCCGTTGTCGCCAACAAAGAGGACGAGCGTGTTTTCACGCAGGCCCAACTCTTCCAACTTGGCTAAGATCTGCCCGACTTGCTTGTCGAGGTATTCGACAAGAAAAGGCCAGTTTTCCATGTTGCCATACATCTCAGCCATTTTCTCATTTGATAGATCGCCCATGTAGGGGCCGTCGGGATTGAGTGGTGTAGGCCAATAAGGGAAGTGCGGCAGCGGCGACGAGTAGAAGAGGAAAAAAGGACGATCTTCTTTCTTACCTTGCTCGAAGAAACGGAACGTCCACTCGTTCATCAAATCCGGCGTGTATTCGCCTGCCACAGGCTTGCCATAATGCCGCAGGTGCGCTCCGGGAACGATGAATTGCCGCGCGAACCCACACTCGCGCACATGAGGGACGCTCGTGTCTTGATCCGGCGTCTTCAACGGCTCCGGCAAGCCGAGCGTCGGACCAATGTGCCATTTGCCGGTCACGCCAGTGAGGTATCCAGCACTTTGCAACAAGGCCGGCAGAGTCGGATGAGATTTCGCATCTAGGCTTTGGGCCGCACCGTTTCGACCTGCGATATCGTGGAAACCGATGCGGAAATTATATTTTCCCGTGAGGAATTGTGCTCGGGATGGTGAACACACCGGCGTGGCGAAGGCCTTCTTAAAAATCATTCCCTCGCGGGCCATCGCATCGATGTTGGGCGTTTTGACCGGTCCCAAGACTTTCCCCTTGTCTCCGAGAAACTCGACTCCGTCATAACATCCGACCGCTTCGGCACCAAGATCGTCGGCCAAGATCACGATGATATTTGGGCGAGAGGAACTTGACGACTCAGCCGCGCCAGCACCAAGAAAGAGCACTGAGGATGCAATGGTCACCAAAGTAAAAATTTTTGCCAAAATGAGACGTGAGGGATTCATAAACATCTCCGGACTAATACAAATGTTTGCATCGCCTATCAATGCCGACGATTTTGTGAGCACCCCACCCATTCCACCTCCACCTCCATGAAGTTTCCACCCCTAGCCGTCATTCTCCTTGGCCTTGCCACGGCAGCCCACGCAGCCCTGCCAAACATTGTGCTGATCAATGTGGACGACCTCGGCTACGGGGATCTCGGATGTTACGGCTCGAAGGTCAATGACACGCCCCATATCGACCGTCTTGCCCGGGAAGGCATGCGCTTCACCGATTACTACTCGGCGAGCCCGGTTTGCACCCCTTCTCGGGCGGCCTTGTTGAGCGGTTGCTATCCGGGCCGCATTGGCTTCGATGTCTTCGGAAAAAACAAGAATCTGGCAGTGCTCTTCCCCGGCGATGCCGAGGGACTGCATCCCAACGAGCGACTACTGCCCGAATTGCTCAAGGAAAAAGGCTATGCCACCGGCATGGTGGGTAAATGGCATCTCGGGGATCAACCTGAGCATCTCCCCACAAAGCATGGCTTCGACTCCTACTACGGGATTCCCTACAGCAACGACATGGGCCTTTCGGTAGCTCGCAAGGACTACCCTCCCCTGCCCCTGATGCGGAATGAAGCGATCATTCAGCAACAACCGACGCAGGCCGCATTGATCGAGCGTTTCACGGAAGAGGCGATTTCGTTTATCCGAGCCAACCGTGACAAGCCGTTCTTCCTCTACCTTCCCCACATCCATGTGCACTTGCCGCACTATGTGATGGAGCCGTTCACCTCAAATTCCCGCAACGGCCGCTACGGCGCCGCCCTTGCCGCCGTGGACTGGAGCACAGGGGCAATCATGGATGAACTCAAGCGCCTCGGTATCGACGACAACACGATCGTGATTTTCACCTCGGACAACGGGAGCCGGACAAAAGGCGAAGGCGGCAGCAACGCACCGCTGCGAGGCCACAAGGGCCAAACGTGGGAGGGCGGCATGAGGGTTCCGTGTATCGTCCGCTGGCCTGCAGGAATACCGGCGGGAACCATCAGCGGCGAATTGGTTACGGCAATGGATTTCTACCCGACTCTCGCCTCGATAGCGGGCCATGATTCCGAGAATCAATCGAAGCATGATGGGGTGAACCTGCTGTCGGTCTGGCGTGGGGACAAAGATGCAAAATCCCCGCGCGAGTATTTCTTCTATTTCAAGATGGCTGAGCTCCAAGCCGTGCGCTCAGGCCAGTGGAAACTCCGACATGCTTTCGACGCCGGGAAGAACACTAATCCCGACAAGCTGGAACTTTATGATCTGTCCGTGGATCCCGCCGAATCACGCGACCTTGCGGCGGAACATCCCGAAGTGGTCAAACGCCTCAGCGCTGCCATGAACGAAATCCGCAAGGAACTCGGCGACTCACGCCTCGGCATCCAAGGCTCGGACCGGCGTCTGCCAGCAGTTTCGCCGAATCCCAAGCGACTCACCACTAAGGACGAAAATTACCCCTACATCGAGCCGATCTATCAACTCGACGAATCGGGGTAGACTCTAATCCCTTGCAGCCTTGCGCTGTTGGAAGACCCAGTCCACAAGCCCCGGATGTTTCCATGACTTCGTGTAGGAATCATGGCCGGTTCCTTCATAAAGGGTGAGTCGCGCGTCGGCTGCCCCAGCGGCTTTCATTGTTTCGATCATGTCGGTGGATCCGGAGACCGGAACCACCTTGTCTTGATCTCCATGAAAGGCCCAAACAGGGACATCTTTGAGACGATCCACGGCGGACGGATCACCAGCACCACAGAAAACGACAACGGCGGCAGGCAGGTCCGGATTTCGGAGCACAAAATCCTAAGCCCCGTATCCTCCCATCGAGGTGCCGACAACATAGATGCGGTTCCGGTCGATGGGTTTTGTCGCGAGCAAATCATCGACAATTTCCTTGAGGAGCACGATCGATGCGCTCGGCGGTCTTTTTTCCACATAGTAAGAACCGTTGTTGAAAGCAACTGGCACCCACTGCATTTTTGTCTGCGGCATGACAATGAAGGACGGGTTGTCTTTTTGCACCTCGTCCGCCATCCAGCCGGCAACCCAAGGAACCAAGTGCTTTACGTTGTCGTCCCCGCGCGAGCCCGCTCCGTGCAGTGAAACTACCAGCGGGTAGGTCTTGCCCGGTTCCAATTGCGGAGGCGAATACAAGCGGTAAGGCATGCTTTTGCCCTGCGGATTGGAATGCACGTGGGCCTCTGTCTTGGAGGCATAGTGTTCTTTGGATTCCGGAGCAAGAGCAGCGCTCGAAGCATGAAGGATCGGAAGGAGGGAAAGGACCGCGAAAATGCAGATGGGCCGCACGCTTCGACTGGCTCCGCTCTCAAGACGGCTCATGCGATACGGTTTTGGCAGATTGTTTCGCGATACCACTTGTAGCTCAGCTTTGGCGTGCGTTTTTGTGTTTTGTAATCCACACGGATCATGCCGAAGCGCTTCGAGTAACCATCCATCCACTCGAAGTTGTCGAGCAGGCTCCATGGGAAATAGCCAATGACCGGATAGCCCTCGGCCACGGCCCGGCGGACCTGTCCAAGGTAGGCACGGAAATACATCACGCGGTCGAGATCCACAACCTCGTCCGAAGGCAAAGGTTCCACGCCGTCGGACATGCCATTTTCGGTAATGAAAACCGGAAGATCTTTTTTGCCGAGCGCGTCGGTGAGCAGTCGGATGCCCCAGTAGATGGACTCGGGAACGATGTTGAGCCACGGCATGTTGCCTTTCGGATAATTCGCAAAGGGCACGAAGACCTCGTAGCCCTTGGCGTTGTCGGCGGCGCGCACATAGTCGCCCGAGTAGCAGTTGAAGCCGAGACCATCGAGCGGTTGGGCGATCAGCTCCATGTCGCCGGGTTGAATGTCGGGCACCTCGTCGCCCATGTCGGCGAGCCATTCCTCGGGATAGCGTCCGGTGAGCAGAGGCACAATGGTGCGCCCGTTGCGACGCTCTCTCACGAACGCCTTGCGGGCCGCTTCGATGTTCTCCGGGCTTTCAATGACCGGCACAAAGCTGTGGTAATTTTCCGCGATCGAGACAAAACATTTTCCCGGCGAAGCGGCGCGGAGGGCTTGGCAAGCGGCTCCGTGGGCTACCAGGGCATGATGGAAGATTTGGGCGCGGTCTTTCGGCTTTTGCAAGATCCCGCCAGGTGCATGAATGCCAGGCTTGCCGATGTCCCAACCGATTTCGGCGAAAGTCT
>JBILDG010000013.1:0-18468 GCA_044352715.1 Chthoniobacterales bacterium
TGGTTTGGGGCGGGGGGGGCGGGGTGGGGGTGGGTGTCGGGGGGGGCAGCTTGATATCGCTGGGGGCGGTCGATACAGGCGCGTCGAGCTTCTCATTAGGCGCTGGTGTCGGAACCGGGGTGGGCGCGGGTGTTGGCGAAGGTTCGTCCTCCTCGATTTCCTCGATCTCGGTGAACTGCGCGGGGTTCATCCATGTGATCTGCGGTTGGGGCTTTTTCACCTCGCGCGTGCTCCACCAGACCAGCAGGCCGATCAGCACCGCGTGGAGCAACGCCACGGCGAACACCGTGCGCCGGAAACGCCGATCATCCATGGCGCGTCAACTTTCCTCGGGGCGCGTCATCACGCCGACTTTGGTGATGCCGGATTTGGAAATGACATCCATCACCGAGATGAATTTCTGCACGGGCAGATCACGGTGCGGACGCACCACCACGGCGACTTGCGAATCGCTTTGCCGCAGGGCGCTGAGTTTTCGCTCGAGCTCCTCGGGAGTGACGGGATCCATGTTGAGCTTGAGCACGTCATTGCGGTCGATGGAAACGGTCTGCACTTTTTGCGTGTCCACCGGCCGCTCGGCCGTCTCGCTCGAGGGCACGATGAGGTCCATGCTATTTTCGAGCAGCGGCGTGGTGATCATGAAAATAATCAGCAGCACAAAGGCCAGATCGAGCAATGGTGTGACGTTGATCTCCGAAAGCGTCGAAAGCGCCTGTTTGTCCGAGTAGCGACGCATGGCAGCAGCTCAGCCTTTCTGTTCGTAATTGACGAAGCGGTGCTCGAACACAGAGGCCAGCTCGGCCGAGAAATTATCCGTCTGCACCAGCAGCGACCGCAGGCTGGTGACGAGAAAATTGTAGCCGAACATCGCCGGTATGGCCACGAGCAGGCCGATCACCGTCGTGACCAGGGCTCCGCTCACGCCCGGTGCCATCGCCGCCAGATTCGGAGTGCCCGCCATGGCGATCCCGCTGAAAGCGTCCATCACGCCCCACACCGTGCCGAGCAAACCGAGAAACGGCGAACCGCTCACCGCCGTCGCAAGGATGATCATCTGCGACTCCATGCGCAGACCCGATTCGCCGACGGCGCGTTCCATCGCCACGCTCACCGCGCGCATTTGTGCCGCCGTGATACGGTCGGCCACCTCGACCCGAGCATCGAACGTCTCATCCACCTCGCTCGATCCGAGCATCTGGAAAGCCAACTCCGCGCAGCCCGCGCGATAAACGGCAAACGACGGAGAACCGTCGAACGAGATCCCCGTCTCGTAAAGCCGCAGCGGGTGACGATCTTTGCGAAAAACCGAAAAAAAACGTTCGGTTTGCTTGCGCGCAAAGCGAATCATGCGGAACTTCGTGATCATGACCGACCAACTGAAGATCGACGCGACGAACAGCGTAAAAATAATGATCCGCCCCGCCAGCGTGGATTCTTGGAAGGCGAAGAAAAAACCGTCTGCGGCGAGAAGTTGTGGCAGGAGCAACATGGTCATGCGCGTGGCTCGCCATAGTAGGACCTGCCGCGCCGCGTGCAAGATTCTCGCGGTCGCCGCCGCGATTTTCACCACCGTGCCCCTGCGTGCCGCCGATGGAGCACCCTACGATGTTTTCGCCCAAGCCCTCGCCCCCATCGCTTCGGCCGTCTTCGGTGCCAGCGCAGGGCAACCCGGCGCCCTCGTCGCCGAATGCCAGGTCACCGACGCCACCGGCGCGCTCGCTCCCACCCGCGGCACACGCTTCCGCCTCGCCCTCCAAGCCCCCGACCGCCTGCGCGTCGACGTCGTTCGCCCGAACGAAAATCTCACCGCCTGTCGCGATGGTGACGAACTTTGGGCCGTGCCCGCGGAATCGATGCGTGTCCTCGCCCAAGCCGCCGGATTGCCAGCGGACGCCTCCGGGGGCGCCGCCCCGCCGCTCGTTCCCCTCGCCCTCAACCCGCAAATGCTCGCCTTCCTCCCCGTTGTCTTCGACGTGAAAGACCTCGGCACGGAAAACGACCAGCGCATCCTGCAATTCGGGTTGCTGCCCGAAATCCAGCAATCGATCCGGGCCGAAACTTTCACCGGGCGCGCCTGGATCGGTGCCGATTACCGTCCCGCGCGCCTCGTCATCGAGGGTCCCGGCTACTCGCTCGACATCCGCATCGACAAAATCGATTTCGCCGAAAAACTCGCCGCCACCGCCTGGCAACCCGCCGCCGGACAAGAAACGCTGCGCCTCCCTGCCTCCGCCCTCAACGGCCTCTTCGACAGCATGCTCGGCGCTTCGGTGCCGAGCCCTTGAGCACGCTCAATCCCGCGCGATCTCGTCGGGCAATTCGTTGTGATCGGTGGCCGTCCGCGGGTAGTGACGCGCCAGTTCCCGCCCCACGCGGCCGATCCCACCGACCAGTCCGGAGGTGAATTCGCCGCGGACAAAATCCGCCCGCAGCAGCTCGGCGATTTCCTCCCAAAATGGCTGACCGACTTTGGCGTGGATGGCCTCACCGCCGGTCACGGCATAGGCCTGATCGGACGGCGCGATGTAAAACAGCACAGCGTGGCCCTCGGCCGCATTTTTCATGCCCAAACCAGCAAATTCCTCCCGCGCCTTCACCGCCACGTCTGCCCCGTGCAAACGTCGCCGTGTCACGAGCACACGCACCTCGCCCGAGGTGAGCGCTTCCGCTTGGCGGATCGCTTCGACCACGCGTGCCTCGTCGAGTCGGCGGAAAAATTCTTTTGTCTTCATCTCACCATCTCCCGCTGGCTCCGCCGCCGCCAAAACCACCGCCGCCACCCATGAACCCCCCGCCGAAACCGCCGCCGAAGGATTTTCCACCGAAGCCGCCCGGATGGGAAGGGATCCACACATCGCGACGTCCGCCCGGCGTGTAAATCGTCCCGCCACTCCCACCGCTGCGCCGTGCCGCGATCACCAGCAGCAGGATAAAGATGATCAAGAACAGCAGCAGCCACGGCGAATCTTCCTGGCCGGCCTGTTGCCGCTCGGCCCACGTGCGACCGCTGCCGGTGTATTCGCCACGCGCGGCCTCCATCAACGCGGTCGCGCCGCGCTCGATGCCATCGCCCATGCGGCCCGCGCGGAAGAGCGGCACGATTTCAGCGTTGATAATCCCCGCCGCCAACGCATCCGGCACCGCGCCTTCCAGACCATAGCCGACTTCGATGCGTAACTGCCGCGCTTGCGGAAAAACAAACAGCACGATCCCGTTGTCATTTCCCCGCTGCCCGGCACCCCAAGCCTCGGCCGTGCGCTGCGTGAAATCCTCGAGCACGTAGTCCGACGGCACGTCGGGAAATGTCGCGACGATGATCTGGTTCGACGTTTCGCGCTCGTATTGCGCGAGTCGGCGCGACAACTCCCGCCGCTGCGGCGCACTCAACACCCCGGCCTCGTCGAGGACGTAGTCCGCCGGTTTCGCCGGCAAAGCCGCCGCCGCGGGCGAGAGCGCGCCGACCAACAGCGCCAGCAGAATGAGGCAACGATGGCGCACGGCGTGCGACGGATCAGGAACCGGGATTGCCGCCGAAGTTGAAGTTCACCTCGGGTGCTTGATCCGCTCCCGCGCGGGCACTGAAATACGGGCGCTCCTTGAACCCGAGGAACCCGGCATAAATCAGCGTGGGGAATTCTTTGATCGCCGTGTTGTATTGCTGCACGGATTCGTTGAACTTCCGTCGCTCGACCGCGATGCGGTTTTCCGTCCCCTCGAGTTGCACCTGCAAATTCTGGAAATTCGCGTTGGCTTTCAGCTCAGGATAACGTTCGACAGTCACGAGCAAACGCGACAACGCGCCAGAAAGCGCATCCTGCGATTGCTGGAATGCCGCCATCGCCTCGGGCGTGGCCGGCGGGGAATTCGGTTCGAGCTTGATGTTGTTCACCTGCTGGCGCGCCTGGATCACGTCGGTCAGCGTGGATTTTTCGAAGCTCGCCGCACCCTCCACGGTTTTGACAAGGTTCGGGATCAGATCGGCGCGGCGCTGATAGACGTTCTCCACGTCGGCCCAGCTGCTTTCGGTCTGTTGACGCAGATTGACGAGGCGGTTGTAGCCGCAGCCGGTGAGTAAGGTCGAAGCCACCAGCAAGGCCGTGAGGGAAAGAAGACGCATTGATTTCATAGCACCGCGCTTATCGTGCACGCCGCGTCACGAGACGAGAGGAAAATCAGGCCCCGGCGACGATTCGTCGCGCTTCGGCCAAGGCCGCGTCGATCTGCGCGGGATCCTTGCCACCGCCGCGCGCATTGTCCGGACGCCCCCCGCCCTTGCCGCCGACGATCGGCGCAATGGCTTGGATGATTTTGCCCGCCGCGACTTTCGCCGTGTGGTCCTTGCCGACCGCCGCAACAAGCGACACCGCGCCGTTCGCCGCTCCGCCAAGCACGATCACCCCGTGAAACTTTGTCTTCAGCGCATCGGCTGCCGCCTGCAATGTGTCGCCATCGGCCTCGCCGATATTCGCGATGATCGCGGGAATCGCGCCGATCGTTTCCTGCTTGGACAACAAATCACCCGCTTGCGCCATCGCTTCACGTTGCCGCGCCGCCTTGAGTGCTTTTTCGAGTTCCTTCTGCTGCGTCAGAAATGCCTCGAGCTTTTTCTCTATCTCGGCGATCGGCGCACCGAGCTTCGCCGCCATCGCACGCACACGTTCACGGTCGGCCTCGGCCGCCGCCAACGCCTCCGCCCCAGCCAGCGCTTCGATGCGACGGATACCCGCCGCCACCGCGCCCTCGCTTACGATGCGGAACAAACCGATCTCACCGGTCGACCGCACATGCGTGCCGCCGCACAACTCCATGCTGTAGCCATCGCGCGCGCCGGACGCACCGCCGATTTGCACGACCCGCACGTTATCACCGTATTTGTCGCCGAAAAACTGCATCACGTCCGCGCGTCCGCGCACGTCGGCATACGCCACCTCGTTCCAACTCACCGGCGCATTTTCCAGAATCTTTTCGTTCACCAAACGCTCGACCTTGTGCAACTGCTCGGGCGTCAATGCCCCGCTGCTAAAATCGAAGGTCAACTTCTCCGGTCCGACATAACTTCCTTTTTGCACCGCCTCGCGGTTCACCACCTCGTGCAAGGCCCAATGAAGCAAATGCGTGACCGTGTGGTGACGCTGGATCGCCGCACGACGCGGGACGTCGATGGTCAGCTCGACCTCGGCCCCGACCGCCGGTGCATCTTCGCCCTCGAGCACGTGCAGCCATGTGTCGCCCGCCTTCTGCGTGTTCGCGATGCGCCAAAGATCCGCGCCCGCTTTCAGTTCGCCCGTGTCGCCGACCTGCCCGCCCATCTCGGCATAGCAAACGCTCGTGTCGAGCACCACCGCCAGACGGCCCTTGAGATCGACCACCTCGAGCACTTTCGTCTTGGCGGAAAATTCATCGTAACCGCGAAATTTCGTCGGCTCTTTTGTTGTCACTTCAGAAACCGTAATGACCTGCTTCTTCTGCGCCGCCCGGGCCCGTGTGCGCTGCTCTTCCATCAGCGTCTCGAAGCCGGAGGTATCGACAGTCAACCCGCGCTCCCGCGCCATCAACTCCGTCAAATCGAGCGGGAACCCCTGCTCGTCATAAAGTTTGAAAGCAAACGCGCCGGAAATTTTCCCCCCGGTTTTCAAACGCTCCGCCTCGGCCTCGAAGAGCGCGATGCCTTTGTCGAGCGTGCGATTGAAAGCATCTTCCTCGCGACGCAGCACGTCTTCGACATGCGCACGCTTGGCGCGCAATTCGGGGAACACATCGCCCATCTTGTCGGCCAAGACGGCGGTGAGCTTGTAAAAGAAAGGTTCGTGAAACCCGAGCGTCCGCCCGTAACGCACGGCGCGGCGCAGGATGCGGCGCAGCACGTAGTTGCGGTCGCTGTTGCCGGGCGTGATACCGTCGGCCACCGCAAACGAAAGAGTCCGCGCATGGTCGGCTATGACACGAAAGGCGATGTCGATCTTTTCCTGTTCGCTGTGCCCGGTCGAGCCGGCCTCGGGCAGCGTCGATCCGTATTTCTGGCCGCTGAGTTTTTCCAGCTCCGCGAAGAGCGGACGAAAAATGTCGGTTTCGTAATTCGAAATGCGGGCATTGGAAAACTCGGTGAATCCGCGCGTGCCCTGCATGACCGAGCACACGCGCTCGAACCCCATGCCGGTATCGACGTGCCGGGCGGGCAGCGGCGAGAACGTTCCGTCAGGGTTGGCGTTGAATTGGATGAAGACCAGATTCCAAATCTCGATGCACTCGGCCGTGCCCTTGTTGACCAGCGCCCCGCGCGTGTCGCCCTGCGGCGTGAGGTCGATGTGCAATTCGGAGCACGGCCCGCACGGGCCCGTGTCGCCCATCATCCAGAAGTTGTCTTTCTTGTTGCCGGGGACGATGTGGACCTTCGGATCAAGCCCCGCCGCGCGAAAATGCTCGGCCCAGTAATCCCAAGCCTCCCGGTCGAACTCGCTCGGGTCCCCCGCATCGGGCGAATAAACCGTGGCATAAAGCCGCGCCGCGGGAAATTTCCAACGCTCGACCAGCAGCTCCCACGCCCACGCGATGGCTTCTTTTTTGAAATAATCTCCGAAGCTCCAGTTCCCGAGCATTTCGAAAAACGTGTGGTGATACGTGTCGAGCCCGACGTCCTCGAGATCGTTGTGCTTGCCGCCCGCGCGGATGCACTTTTGCGTGTCGGCCGCGCGCGTGTCGGCTCCGGCCAGCGCCCCCGGCCAGCGCGAGACATCCGGCTTCGCCGCCGCCAGGAAGATGGGAACGAATTGGTTCATCCCCGCGTTGGTGAAGAGAAGATTCGGCGATGACGGCAGCAGGCTCGAGGACGGAACAATCGTATGCTGCTTCTCCCGGAAGAAATCGAGGAAGCTCTGGCGCACTTCGGCACTGGTCATCACGGAATGGCTCATGGGCGAAAAGAACCCCCGAATCTAACGCCCCCTACGGAATGAACAAGCACGCTCGCGCACTACGCGCAACTCAAGCCGATGGCATGACGACGGGAATCGCCTGACGTTTGAACCGCCGATAAACGCGGAAATCGCTATCCACCGTGACCACCGGATAATCCGGATATTTTTCGCTCAAGCAAATAAGACAGAGGTCGGCCAGATCCGGAGATCGGTCGGCAAATTGATCCGCCAAGACCTCCAAACGGGACAACGCCACCGTCACGTCAAAATCCACCCTCAACATACCCGACCGAACCAACGCCAGAACCTTGGATGCATCCTGCACGTGATAAGCGGCCTCGGCCAACACAGCCTCGCAAGTGATGAACGGTTCCTCAAGGCACGAAGCGAGATTCACGGCCCAGCGATGATAGCGGTCCCGGCGCGCCAGAAACGCCACGAGAAACCCCGTGTCGGCAATGCCCTTCACTTGCCGGAAAAGCCCTTCCGGCCAGAAAGCCCGCGCGAACCCTCGACGCTCCCGGCCAAAGCCATGAAACTTTTGCCTTTCTCTCGGCGGGCGCGCTCCAGACTTTCTTTGACCAAGCTTCCGCGTGAGCGGCCGCTGATCTCGGCCTGCTCGCTTAGCCATGCCTCCAAATTTTCAGACAGGCGTATGGTCAATGTCTTACTCATATGATAAAACTGTAACACAGCGTTACCGGCGTCAAGCCGTGATTCGCCCGCATTCGCGCATCGGGCTTGGGCAATCGTGGCGGGGTGTGCTACGTTCTGGAACGCGTAATTTTATGGCTGCTCCCGAATTCAAAATCCCCCGCTGGTTCAACACGCTCCTCTGGGGCAATACAGTCACCCTCTCTTGGATGTGGGGCTTGGGACTCTTCTTCTCGGTGCAATTCACCACACAGTTCGGCCTCTTCGGATTGCTGAGCTTTGCCATTCCGAACTGCCTCGGACTGGTCGGCTTCGGCTTGATCACGCATCACCTGGCGCGCCGCGAGGACGGCGGCTCGGAATCGCTCGGCAAATTCTTCACCAGCTGGTCGCGGCCGTTCCGGCTCGTCTTTTTCCTCTACCAGCTGCTCGCCATCACGCTGACCATCTTCGCGCTGATTCGCTACGGTTGGATGCCGCTTGGATTGGCACCGGAGATTCTTTTCCTTCCGCTGATTCTGCTCGTCGTGCTCGCGGCCGGCATCCTCTTCGGCGAGGAGTTCAACATCCGCCGCATCAAATGGAGCCACGGCGTCATTTTCCTCATCCTGCTGGTCGCGATCCTGATCTTGCTCAATGCCCCGGCGCATATCGCCAAGGCGCTTCCCGTCGTGACGGTGGACAAACTGCCGACCAACGACTGGAATTACTGGGGCTTCTTCGTGCCGATCTGCATCGGCTTTCTCCTCGGGCCGTGGCTCGACCTGCAGCAGTGGCAACGCGCCATCCAGATGCACCGCGAGCGCGTCTCGGTTGCCGCAGCCTACATCGCCGGCGCGACGCAATTTTTCCTCTTCCTGCTTTTCCACGGTTTTCTCGCCCTGTGGGCGCTGGGTGTCGGTGCGGGTGATTTCCTCCGTCCCGGGTTGGGTGGTCATATTTATGGCCACGACTCCGTGATGCAGCTGCTCTTCTCGAAAGCCGCCGAGCATCCGTGGATCTTCGGCGCGTATTGCGTATTCCTCTGCGGCTGCGTGCTCACCACGCTCGACAGCGGCTACATCGCTCTGCGCTGGTTCCTGCAAAGCAACGTCCGCACCAGCGTGCACGCCATCTTCGCCCTCGTGCCGACCTCGCTCGTCACCTCGCCGATCCCGCTGTTCATTTTCTGCGGCATCGTCGCCGTAGCCGGGGCAGCCGTCGGACTGGAGCTGGAATACTTCATGATCTTCTTCGCGACGTTCTTCGTCGGCTACTCGGCCCTGGCCGTGGCGCGCTGCTACGTGAACACGCCCGCCAACCGCATCCCGCAGGTGAAAATGTTCTGCATCGGCAGTCTCGCCGTCGTCATTTTCGCCTTTGGCTACCTGCTCAGCTACCCGTTCTTCATGATCATCGGCTCGCTCCTGCCGCTGGGCTACGTGGTCTGGACGCTTTGCAAGCCGACCTCATCGGAGGATTTCGTGAGTGATGCTGACCAACTCGGCGCGCCGGCCGATGAAATGTCTCCCATGGCGGCTCCCTCCATGCGGGCCGCCGCTGCACCGCAGGCCAGCGCCCCGGAGAACCCCCTCGCCGCCCTCGGCGAAGCAGCCAAATCCCTCGTCGGTGCCGTGCAGCATCCGCTCGGAGGTCATTTCGAGGACAAGTGGTTCGTTCACTCGTTCGTCGCCACGTATGCCGATACCAACTCTGTCGGCAACGTTTACTTCGGCATGTATGCCATGTGGGTCGGCAAGACGCGCGAGCTGTTCTTCAACCGCGTGATGCCGAAGTTCAACCTCAAGAACACGTCATTCTACATCCTCACGCGCTCGTTCGAGCACAAGTTCGTCCGCGAAACGCGCGAGTTCGAAACCGTGAGCGTGCGCATCCGCATCGCCAGCTACAACCGCAAGTTCGTCACCCTCGAACACGAAATCTTCGACGCGCAAAACCAGCTCCTCGGCAAAGGCCAGCAAAGTCTGCTCTTTGTGTCGTCGACGGACTACAAGATGATCGACGTTCCACCCGAAGTGCACACCGCCTTCGTGCCTTACGTCTGACCTCCCCTGCCCCGGCAACCTCAGCGGGCCAGCGGAATCGCCGGGTCCCACTTCAGCCATTCCCGGCGCGGCTTCGTGCTTAGCGTGTAGGTCGCCATCGGTCTTGCTTTCGCCAAGGACGCGTCGGGTGTGGCGAATTTCACCACGCCCGCGCCAGCCACCGGCATCGCCGACTCGACGCGCAAGTTGAGAAAACCGATGGATCCCTGTAACCCCCGCTCTTCCCAAAAGACCGAATTTTGCCGCACCAGCGGCGCATATCGCTCCTCGATGCCGACGAGCAATTCGACCGATTTTCCGTCCGCGCCGAGTTCCTTCGACAGGACCACGCCGACTTGCATATCCCGGTAGAGCACGGAAGCGCCCGCGCCGACCGGCGTGCCGGACGAAAGCAATCGCACCTGCAACCCCGCACTGCTTTCATCTTTGATCTCCTCCGGAGAGGCCGGCACCACTCCCGCAAACCTCGTGCCCGGCGCAGCACCGAACCCGGGAACACAGTCGATGACCACCCCGGTCAGCAGCGTCTGCAAACCGGTTACGCCTTGGAGCGAAATCTGCGGTTCCACCAACGAAAATTTCGAACCCTCGCTGCGCAGCCGCTCGAACGCCGGCTCGAGACGCGCCACGGCTTCGACCTTCCCACCCACCGCGCGCACCTCCGTGACAACGCCGACCGGTGTTCCCAAATAAACCAACATCGTGTGCCCCGCGCGCAGACCGCGCCCCGTGGGAAAGCTGATGACAAAAGGCGACCCGGCCGCCCGCGCCAACCTCTCAGTGGCCAGCAGCGGCAGCACCGTGCCGGGAGTGACCGGTCCTCCGGGAACGCCGAAGTCGTCGAACGCCACCGATCCTTGAACCAGCGAATCCAATCCACCGAAAGCCAGTTCGATCCCGCCCGGACCGAGTGTGACCTGCGTGGCCGGCACCACCCAGAAGCGCGAACTCTCACGCACCAAATCCCCATGCTGCTCCTCGATATCGACATCCAGACACGGCTGCCCCTGCTCGTCCAGCGATTGCGTCCGGACCCGGCCGATCACCACGCCGCGGAAAGTAACTGGCGCACCGCGCTCGATCGTCTGCCCTTCCTCGGCGCGCAGGCGGATCGTCAACGCCGTCTCATCCGGCTCGATCACCGGACTGCTGTCGAGACCCGCGAATTCCGTGCGTCGCGGACCGGTGCCCATCCGCGCTTGCAGCGAGTTGCCTTGGATCAAGGACGTCAGGCCCGAAACCCCCTGCAAACTGACCACCGGGCGGTCGATCCAGAAATCCGAGGTGTCAACAGCCAGTCCGGCCGCGAATTTTTCCAACCGCACCGTCACCAGCACCTTGCTCAACTGCTCATCGAGATCGACGCGCGTCACCCGCCCTGCCACCACCCCGCGAAAAATCAGCGGCGTTTTGCCCGCCTCGATTCCCGGCGCATCGGTGAAACGTATCTCGATCTCCGGCCCCAACGAGCGCACATAGCCCGCATACATCCACGCCGCCGCCGCCAGCGCGATCAGCGGGAACACCCATGCCCACGACACCCGCCCGCGCCGCCGCACGATGCGTCCGTGGTCCTTCGTATTTTCCGGTTCTCCGCTCATGATTTTTTCTCCTGCCATATCATCCGCACGTCATATTGCCCGGCGGCGAAAAGCGTGCAAACCAACACTGCCGCGAAAAATAAAGCCCCCGGCTCGGTTTCCACACTCGCCAGCGAGCCGAGTTGGCCCACCGCGACGAGAACCGAGAGCAGGAAAATATCCACCATCGACCACGTCCCGATCGTCTCCAGCACACGGAACAACCGCGTGCGTCCCTCGCGGAAATCCGTCTTGCCGTCCATCCACAACAACCACCCCAGCGCGAACAGCTTGAAAAACGGCACGCACATGCTCGCCAGAAAAACAACCAGCGCCGCCGGCCACAACCCCACCTCGTATAACTCCATCACCCCGCCCCACACCGTCAGCGCCGCCTTCTCCCCGGGCACGCTCATCGTCATCACCGGCAGCAGATTAGCAAACGGATAAAGCACCGCGCCGCTTGCCACCAAGGCCAGCGCCCTCTGCCGGCGCAATCGGGGATCAGCGGACTTGCGCAACCGCGAATCGCTCGCCTGACCCAGCCCCTCGCGGATTTGCTCCAGCGCCAGAATACACAGCGAAAGCAGCACGACAAAAAACGCCCCCTTCTGCCAGCTCACCGTCCCGAGCAGATCCAGCCTCACCACCGCCACCATGCAAGCCACGGCAAAGACCGGGACCAGATTCCACGGAGCCAGCCACTCCACGACGCGCCAGAGCCGGAAATCCCCCGGCCACACGCGACCCAGACATCGCGCGGACAGCACATAAATCGCCAGCACCATACTGAGCGCAGGCGCCAAGATCGCGCTGAAAAAAACCAGCACGGCCAGCGGCGCATAATTCTGGCTGATCAATCCCTGCACGCCGGTGAAAATGTGGTTCGACTGCGTGGCACCCGCGACATTGAACGTCATCACCGGATACACATTGGCCAACACCAGCAGCACCAAGCCGGTCATCGCCAGCGCCAAAGCCCGCTGCCGCGACGTCTCGGAACGACCCGAATCCAGCAACTCCCCGCAGCGCGAACAATAGAGCTTCTCGCCCGCCGACAAACCCACATGAAGGTAAGCCGCCTCGCAAGCGTGGCAATGATCCCACTCACCCTCCCGCGCCACACCCACTGTCGAAGCATCCGTCATCGGCTCGTCCCTCACCCGACCTGAAAAATCCGCCCGGGCAACGCAGCGGCGTCAACCGCCCCACGGCTGTGCACCCGCAACACCGGTTCGCCGGATGAAACTCGCTCGCCCTCTTTGTGCAGACATTCCACGCCGACGGCGAAATCCACTGCGTCGCCCGCCTTCGCACGTCCCGCGCCGAGTTCAACACACAAACGCCCGATCTCCAGCGCATCGAGTTTGACCAATGCTCCATCGGATGACGCGCACACATCGGTCACGATCGGCGCCCGATGAATCTCGCGCAGCTTTTCCAAAGCCGACGCATCGCCGCCCTGCGCTTCGACCATGCTCACAAATTTTTCCCACGCGCTTCCGTCGGACAAACGCCGACGCAACTGTTCGCGCGACTTCGGCACCAGCTTCGCCGCCAATTCCAACGTCAGCTCGATCAAATCCTCCGGCCCGCCGCCGTGCAAAACGTCCACGCACTCGGCCACCTCGAGCGCATTACCCGCCGTGCGGCCCAGCGGCTCGTTCATCGGATGGAGCATCGCGTGCGTCTCGACACCCGCGCCGCGCCCCACCGCCACCATCGCATCGGCCAACTTCTGCGCATCGTCACGCTGCTGCATGAACGCGCCGCGGCCGAATTTCACATCGAGCACCAATCTGTCGAGTGACTCGGCCAGTTTCTTCGACATGATGCTCGCCACGATCAGCGGCAAGGACGCCACCGTCGCCGTCACATCGCGCAACGCGTAAAGTTTTTTGTCCGCCGGACAAAGGTTCGCCGTTTGGCCGCTGATGAAGCATCCCACGCGTTCGAGTTGGCCGAGCATCTCGGTCCAAGCCAAGTCGGTGCGAAAGCCCGGAATGCTCTCAAGCTTGTCGAGTGTGCCACCGGTGAAGCCAAGCCCGCGCCCAGAAATCATTGGCACCCACACGCCCTCGCAAGCCAGCAGCGGCGCAAGGATCAACGACACTTTATCGCCTACGCCCCCCGTCGAATGTTTGTCCACCTTCGGCGGCGTTCCCGCGGGCCACGCAAACACTTCGCCCGAATCACGCATTGCCAATGTCAGCGCCGTTGTTTCCGTCTCGTCCATCCCCCGGAAAAACACCGCCATGGCCCACGCCGCCATTTGGTAATCCGGCACCTCCCCACTCACATACCCGCCCACCAACTCACGAATCTCTCCCGACGACAAAACTCCGCCATCCCGCTTTTTTTCGATGATCGAGGGGATGTGCATGATCTGTCCGGGTTCAGACGTTGCGCAGACGGAAACCGGCCGCGGTAAAATGCCCGTCGAATCCGAATACTTCGCGCAGCCCTTCGCGACGCATCAACACAAATGACACGCAGTCGGTGAATGAAACGCCTTGATCGGCGAATTTTTTCATCAGGCGCAAAGCTTCTTCCCAATCAGCCTCACCGGCCCGCAGCCATACGATGCCGGACGAAAGCGCGTCGCGCCCCCAGTCCGCAGCCCATGCGTAGGTTGTTCGGCGGGCGAGCAGAGTCATTGTTTCGTCGAGAACATGCTCGGAGGAATAAAGCGCCGCGTGGCCTGTCGCCAAAACCTGCCATCTCTCGATCGCGGCAGAGTGATGTTGATCATTGGCAATTTCCTTGGCGAGGAATGCCCCGGTATCCACGAAGATTTTTTTCAAGAGCCGTAAAGGTATTTGTCGTGTTGGACCGAATAGTCGCCTGGGCCTTCCTCACGCCAAGGTGTGCGGGTGTAAAAAGCCGGAGCCTCCGCTTGAGTTTTTTTCAGCGCAGGACGCAGGCGCCGCCGGATCAATTCACCGAGAGAAAGGCCCATCCTCCGCGCCTCCTGCTCGGCGGCACGATGCAATTCCTCGGGTAAAAGAATCGTAGTCCTATGCATATATTTCAAAAATTATATGGCGCCATATAATTGTCAACGGAAGTCAAACTTATGAGACAGCGGCTCTTTTTCACCACCCGACCGGATGCCACGCGGTTTTGAACTCCGTGGTGTCGAGGATCCATTGCGGACGATCGGCCTTCCTCCATTCCGCCGGCGGCAGGACGTGCCGCGCATAGCGTTTCATGTTCACCGCCGTGCCTTCGTGGAGCGTTTTGTCGAGAGTCTTGTCCTCACATCCATTCACGATCGCGTTTACGTCCATGTGCGTCGCCGCCGTCGGTGCAAGATCCGCGCGCAGACCGGACAGGATGTTCACCACTCCGCCCGGAAAGTCGCTCGTGGCCAGCACTTCGCCGAAGGTCAATCCCGGCAACGCCGCGGTCTCGGACGTCACGACCACACACGTATTACCCGTAAGCACGGTCGCCGCGACGAGATGCACCAACGATACGAGCGACGGACCATCCGGACAGAAAATCACCACCACGCCGGTCGGCTCGGGATAGGTGAAATTGAAATGCGGCGACGACACTGGATTCACCGAGCCGAAGACCGCGCCGAACTTGTCCGTCCATCCCGCGTAATGCACCAGCAACTCGATCGTATCGGCCACCTCGCGCCGCGCAGCCGCCTTGGTCAGGCCTGCGTTGCGGACAATCTCGCGCTCCATTTCGTCGGCACGCATTTCGAGCATTTCGGCGGCACGGTAAAGAATCTGACCGCGCAAATAAGCGGTGGCTCCGTTCCATTTCGGGAGCGCTTTGCGGGCCGCGACCACGGCATCACGCAGATCTTTGCGCGAGCCACGGCACACCTCGGCCAGCTTGTCTTTTCCGTCCGCCGACATCGCCGCAACCACCTTGCCGCTTTCTGAGCGGATGAAGGACCCGCCGACATACATTTTGTAAGTCTTCAGCACCGCCAAACGTCCATTTCTTGCGGCCACCGAGGGTTTTGCCATAGCGTGGCGAGCCTAAGGAATGAGCCTTCTTCAGGACGAGACAATATTTGTGGCCGGTCACCGCGGGATGGTCGGCAGCGCGATTCATCGGCGCTTGCTGCAAGACGGCTTCACGCGGGTCCTTGTTTGCCGCCGCGCGGAACTTGATCTGCTCGACCGCGCCGCCGTGCGCGCCTTTTTCGAGAAAGAACGCCCCGCCATCGTCGTCGATGCCGCGGCCAAAGTCGGCGGCATTCTGGCCAATTGGGAGCAACCCGTGGAGTTCCTCCTGCAAAATCTCGCCATCCAGAACAACCTCATCGAAGCCGCTGCCGATTTCGGCACCCGCAAGTTTCTTTTCCTCGGCAGCTCCTGCATCTACCCGAAGATGGCCCCGCAGCCGATCACCGAGGATGCCCTCCTCACCGGCCCGCTGGAACCGACCAACGACGCCTACGCTCTCGCCAAAATCGCCGGCATCAAACTCTGCCAAGCCTACGCCCGCGAATACGGCAAAAATTTCATCTCGGCCATGCCGACCAATCTTTACGGGCCGAACGACAACTACGACCTTCGCAACTCCCACGTCCTCCCCGCCCTCATCCGCAAAGTCCACGAGGCCAAGCAATCCGGCGCCCGCAGCATCCCCGTCTGGGGCAGCGGCAACCCGCGCCGCGAATTCCTCCACACCGACGACCTCGCCGACGCGTGCCTCTTCCTCCTCAACCACCACGACCAGCCAGATCTCGTCAACGTCGGCTGCGGCGAAGACGTCACCATCCGCGAACTCGCCGAAACCGTCTGCGATGTCCTCGGCTTCGACGGTTCCCTCGAATTCGATCCCTCCAAACCCGACGGCACCCCGCGCAAACTCCTCGATATCTCGAAGATCAAATCACTCGGCTGGAGACCGAAAATCCCCCTCCGCGACGGCATCGCCGACGCCTACCGCTGGTTTTTGGAAAACTACGCCGACGCCCGCAAATAGCCCGTCTTCCCCTTGTTTGGCTCTTTCGCCAATGACAGCGGGCTGATACGTTATGACGCTCCGTAACAGCCACAGCGGATCTTATTCTTACATGACCGAGCCCCACCCATCCTTCGCCCGCAAGTTCCGCCAAGAATACCAGCCCTACGCCGAGCTGCTTTCCTACATCAAACCTTACAAAGGCCGCTTCATTTTCGGCATTTCCATGGGCGT
This sequence comes from Chthoniobacterales bacterium, assembly GCA_044352715.1. Taxonomy (GTDB): domain Bacteria; phylum Verrucomicrobiota; class Verrucomicrobiia; order Chthoniobacterales; family JACTMZ01; genus JACTMZ01. Next base: position 16,363 of record JBILDG010000013.1, read on the forward strand.
CCTCTTCGCGCTCGTCAATGGCTCGATTCCCGTGCTCGTCAAATTCGTCGGCGAGCGCATCTTCCCCGGCGGCGCCGACCATCAAAAAATCGCCGAGGCCGCCGCGGCCGGCACGGGTCCGGGTATCGAGTCCGTCCTCTGGGCCTGTCTGCTCGTGCCGCTCGTCATGATCCTGCGGGGATTTTTCTCCTTCTTAAATGCCTACTCGATGTCGTGGGTGAGCCTGCGCGTGCTCAACGACATCCGCAGCAAGCTCTTCGCCAGCATCATCCATCAAAGCCAGGGCTTCTTCGACAAAGCGCAGACCGGGCGCCTCATGTCGCGCATTCTCAGCGACACCGGCGTGGCCCAGAGCACGCTGTCGCAGTTGAGCGTCAATCTTTTCAAGCAACCCATTGCCCTCATCGCCGGCGTGGGCGCGGTCATGTGGATCGATTGGAAATTCAGCCTCGTCGCCCTCGTCCTCTTTCCCATCTGCATTGTGCCTGTCGCCATGTTCGGCCGCAAAATCCGCAAGGCCGGACGCGCCGAGCAGGAGCTGGCCGGTGAAATGAACGTCATCCTGCAGGAATCCTTCTCCGGCATCCGCGTCATCAAATCTTTTGCCCGGGAAAATTTCATGACCGACGCCTTCAACCGCGCCGTGATGAACCAATTCCGCAACTCCATGCGTGTGCAGAAGAACACCGAGATAACCACCCCGCTGGTCGAAGTCGTCGCGGCGTTCGGAGTCGGTCTGGCGCTGTTCTATGTTTTTTATGCCGAGCTGACCGCCGCCAAGTTCCTTGCCCTCATGGCCGGCATCTTCCTGCTCTACGAACCGGTCAAAGCCCTCAGCCGGATTCACCTTCAGCTGCAACGCTGCCTCGCCGCCACGACGAACATTTTTGCCCTCATGCGCGAGCCGCGCGCCATCGAAGACGCGCCGGACGCCATCGCCATCACCTCGTGCCAAGGCGCGATCGAATTCGACCGCGTGAATTTTGCCTACGGCCCCGACATCGCCGCGCTCGAAGACGTCTCGCTGCAGATCAAACCCGGACAACGCGTCGCCCTTGTCGGCGCGAGCGGCGCCGGCAAAAGCACCATGCTTTCGCTCATCCTGCGCTTTTACGATCCGCTCAGCGGCAGCGTGCGGCTCGACGGACGCGATCTCCGCAGCCTCACCCACGATTCCCTGCGCGAACACATCGGCATCGTCACGCAGGACACTTTTCTTTTCCACGACACCATCTACAACAACATCCTCTTCGGTCGCCCCGACGCCACGAAGGAAGAGATTGAGGAAGCCGCCCGCCAAGCCTTTGCCCACGACTTCATCCTCGCTCAAACGGACGGCTACGATTCCATCGTCGGCGACAAAGGCTGCAAGCTATCCGGCGGACAACAACAGCGCCTCGCCATCGCCCGTGCCCTGTTAAAGAACGCCCCCGTGCTGCTCCTCGACGAAGCCACCTCCGCTCTCGACTCCGAGAGTGAGCGCATGATCCAAACCGCGCTGGAAAAACTCTCCGCCGGCAAAACCGTCGTCGCCATTGCCCACCGCCTCTCGACCGTTCTCTCCTCCGACATGATCGTCGTCATGAGCCAAGGCCGTATCATCGACACCGGCACCCACACCCAACTCCTCGAAAAATCCGACACCTACCGCAAGCTCTACGAAATGCAGTTCAGCCACGCTTCGGCTTAAAGTTCCTAATCAAACGCACGCAACGCCGAGCTATCGGCCCAGAACTTGGCGCCACTCGTTTTGCAGTCCGAGCTTGTCGATCCAGTGCAGCAAAACTTTTTCATCTGTGATCGAGCCTGCCGACAGGATGGCTCTGATGTCCTCGAGGTGTTTTTCCGAATGTCCCTCGCGGTAGAAAATCAACTTGTGAGCCACCACAGTTTCTGGCGGCGCGAACCACGCTTCGTAACCTCCCACGCGGAGTTGTCTGCGATGCTCCAGTTCCCATCGCGCAAGTTGGCTGACCCCAGGAAAATAACAGTCAGCCCTCAGCATGCTGTGTTGGTGCAAAACATTAAAATGCCCGCGGGATGGTCTGGACGCCTCCATTTGCAGAACCTCCGTCGAGGGAAGATAAAAGTCTTCTTCAGGAAAAA
>JBILDG010000128.1:0-5774 GCA_044352715.1 Chthoniobacterales bacterium
AGCGCTCGCCCCGCGGCTTCCTGGTCGCCTTTTTCCAGCAACTCTTTCACCTCGGTGACGAGCCGGTTGCAGAGCATCGATTGCTTGCGCACCAGTTGTTCGACCAGCGGCTTGAAACGGTCGTATTGGTGGGTGGAAACCGTCGCCGGTCCGCTGATGATGAGCGGCGTGCGGGCCTCGTCGATCAGGATGGAGTCAACTTCATCGACAATGGCAAAGTAATGGCCTCGCTGGACTTGCTGTTCGCGCGTGGTGGCCATGCCGTTGTCGCGCAGGTAATCGAAGCCGAACTCGCTGTTCGTCCCGTAGGTGATGTCGCAGGCATATTGGGCGCGGCGGACGTCCGGCGGCTGGTCATGCTGGATCACGCCCACAGTCAACCCGAGGAAACGGAAAATTTCGCCGACCCACTCCGCGTCGCGGCGGGCCAGATAGTCGTTCACCGTGATGAGATGCGCCCCGCGGCCGGCCAACGCATTCAAGTAGAGCGGAGAGGTGGCCACGAGAGTTTTGCCCTCGCCGGTGGCCATCTCGGCGATGCGTCCGCTGTGCAGGACCATGCCGCCGATCAACTGCACGTCGAAATGCACCATCTGCCACTCGATCGGGTGATCGACCACCGCGATCTTGCGGCCGCACAGACGCCTGGCCGTGTTTTTCACCACGGCAAAGGCCTCGGGCAGGATTTCTTCGAGCGCTTTTTGCTGCTCTTGGTAATCCTCGATGACCGAAATACGAGCCTTCCATTCCGCCGTCATGCGCCGCAGATCGTCATCGCTCAATGACTGGTATTGCTGCTCGAATTCGTTGATGCGCCGGACCACCGGCAGCATCCGCTTGATCTCCCGCTGGTTCTTCGAACCGACTATTTTCTTGATGATAAAGTTGATCATGGCTGAACCGCGGCTTGGCGCGAAAAATCCCAAAATATCCGTCCCGATGCCCCCCGCAAAGGAAATTGGCAACATGAGGACTTGCCCCCGTGCCCGGACCACTTAAGTTCCGCCCTATGAAGAAAATCCTCCTGCTCCCCCTGCTGACGGCCATCTCCCTCCTTACTGTATCGGCCCAGAATTCACCTTCGTTGCCAAGCAACCCTGAGGATGCGATGGCGGCCGCGGCCGAGCTGCTCAAAGCCTTCCAAGGTGGCACAAACAGTCCGTTCGCGGCCATGGGCGGCAAGCCCGCGGTGGACTTCCGCGAACTCAAAGCGCTGCTACCCGCGCAAATTGCCGACCTGCCCCGCACGGAAGTCAGCGGCAAAAAAACCGGCGCTTTCGGCACCCATATTTCGACGGCCGAAGGAAACTACGGTGCGGCGGATGGTCCCGAACTCGACCTCAAAATTACCGACTTGGGCGCGATGGGACCCCTCGGCGCCATGGCCGGTCTCGGATGGATGTCCGCCGAAATCGACAGCGAAGGCGACTCCGGTTATGAGCGAACTGTTGATTACAACGGAAACAAAGCCCTCGAAAAATACTCGGCCAAAACCAAATCCGGCACCGTCACGATCATGGTCGGTGGACGCTTCCTGATCGAAATTGAAGGCGAAAATATCGAGCCCACCCAACTCAAAGCCGCCGCCGAAGCCATCGACTACGGTGCGCTGGATCGTCTGGCCAAACGCCCGCAGGTCGAATAGGCAGCCGGGCCCGCGCTCTTAACGGAAAAACCACTCGTAGCCAACCACGCCGCCCTGTCCGGGCCACTCTCCGGCGATGGCGGAAAGCGAGCTCTCCTCCGGCGAGGTTCTTCCGCGAATCAGCCCCAAGATCCTGTCCCAACTGAGCCACGAAGGATTCCCCGGCGCGAGACTGTCGGGCATAGTCTCGGGCTCCACCAATCCGGGAATAGTCGCCGTCGCCCAAGGCACTGATCCTTTTTGCAAAAGCACCAGCAACTGCTCCGCGGAGAGGGAGGGAGAGGATGTCAGCGTCAGTTTATCTTCCTCCAACAGCCCGTCCGCCGCGGCTCGCACTTCGTATCCGCCCACTTCGCCGGCCGCCACGAGATCCAACTGAGGCATCCACGGATGCTCGGCCGTAAAATTCACCGCACCCTGTGCCACATGCAGCACCGCCGTCGGGAACTTGACCGGAAAATCCGTCATTGAAATCACCCCTTCCAGCAAAGGTTCACCCAATGTACCCGAAAGGCGCAAGTCGGGCTGCCACGAACCTCGGCCTTCCTTCAAGCCGGCCGGCAAGACCTCCGGAGCGTGCAAATGCACATCCAGACCCCAGCGGGCAAACGGCTGCAGCAAAGCGCGGAAGGGAGCCGTCCACTTTGCCGCAGGTTTTTCCCCGGTCGGCGGAAGCGGCGAAACCACCAGCCCGCGCAAGAGCTGGCTCCCCGCCAAGTTCCAATTGCCCTGCACCGCACCTTTTTCATTATCTCCGGCCAGTCGCAATTCGACGTTCCCACGCAGATCCAAAACCTCGTTGCGGAACAACTCCATTCCCTCACCCTTGATCGCCAGATCATACTTCAAATTCCACCATTCATTGCCGTCCACCGAACCCTCGAGACTCCATTGCCCGCTGCCGGCACGTGCGCGCGCCTCCTCGACCTTGGCTGATGTGCCGGCAAAGCTCACCCGTGCCCGGATCTCTTCGAGCGCCCTCCAGCCACCGGGCAAATGACAGCGTCCCCCTTGCAGCTCAAGTTTTCCGCTCCAAACAGGTTCCGAGGGCGTTTTGCCGACATGAAGATTTCCACTCACTTGACCCGCATCCATGCGGACACGGCCATTTCTCAACTTGAAAGGCGTCAGATCGGTGGCCGGGATTGCCAAACTCACCTCCCATGGCGCTTGCCGGTCGAGCAGCATCCATCGTCCGTTCGCCGCTTCTCCCATCACCGGAAGCACCGCACTTGCCTCCATCGGCTTGCCTCCGTCGGGCGTGAATGTCCCGACCATCTCTGCCTTGCGCTGGACGACCTTGGCCGAGATCACCATCCGCGATGGCGGCACGGCAAACGAAGAAAATTCGGCCTGCAGACCGGACACGCTCAAGCGACTCTCCAGCTCCGCGTCCGTCCATTTTCCGCGAGCGTTGAGCGTCCAGTCCACCCGTCCGCGGATCGGGCTTTCCTGACCAAACAGCTTGGCCACGGCCCCGAGCTCCAAGTCATCCGTCCGCACCGCGGCCTTCAGCTCTTGTTCCGGCAGGATGACATCGCGCCAAGGTCGCCTTTCCATCACCGCCGCAAAGGAAAGCGGCAGGAACATGTCCCCTTGCAGCAGGCGCGTCCGTCCGTTGAAAACCTGCAAGTCCTCCACGGCCAGTCCTTCTGGCCCGAAATAAGAGATGGTCGAAAGCGAGAGCGGTCCCCGTGTCAGCAGGCAGCGCCCGAGGTAAAGATTTCCGGGGGAATAAGTCGCCGAAAGCTTCATGTTCACCGGCACGGGATTGAGGTCGCCGATGAATTGCACCAACTCCAGCGTGGTAACCCCCGAGTGATTGCCGGCCGAACCATCACCGTCCCAAAAAAACAAGACCCCGCCCTCGCGCGCCCAGTCCGGCGCGAAACGTCCCAACGGCTCGAGGTAATGCGCCACGTCGCTCACCCGCATCTCCATGCGCCCCCGGTAACCCGGCGTCTCAGCCAGCGAAATTTCCCCGCTGGCCCGCAGAAAATTTCCGCCGCTCCAGGCCTCGCATCCCGAGATTTTGATATCGCTACGGTTCATCTGCAGACCGACCTCGAGTGAGCTGACCGGCACGCCCCGCAACTGTAGATTCCACCCCCGCATAACGAGCCATCCATTGCCCTCACCGAGCTTGCCCCCGGCTTGACCATCGATACGCACGCTGCCCGAAGATTCTTTCCATGGGCCACCGATCAGCTCGGACAAAGCTCTCACATCGCGCACATCCGCATCGACGGCAACCTCGAAAGCTGCCTGACGCCATGCCTCCCGCTTCTGCGGAAACTCCAGCAACCCGCTGGCTCTAATGCGGTTGTTTTTTTGCCCGAGCTGCAACTCGTTCAGCCGCAGCCGGCGCCCGGCCAAACTCAAGCCCACGTTGCATTCGTGGAAAGAACGTTTCTCCCAGGCAAAGTCCCGCGCCTCCAACCGCACGGCCAACTGCCCGGACAACGGCCGGCTCGTCTCGCCATTGAACGTGAGCTTCGCCAGGTCGACCCGTCCCTGCACTTTGTCGGCCAAGCCCGCAAACTCACCCGCACCGTCCAACGACAAGTTCAGCACCGTCAGCGCCACTTTCACCCCCGCTCCCACGCCATCACGGGACAAATCCGCGTAAAGATAACCACCGAAAGCCCGTGACTCGAGCGTCAGCGACGCTTCACCGACTGTCGCCAAGGATATCGTGTCGATATGGACATTATCCGCCAAAGCCAAGTCGGCCACGTAAGCCACGCCCCCGCGCCAAGCCGTCACCGCACCGAGATCCTTCCAGTCTTTTTTCCAACCGTGCAAATCAACTGCAGCCCCCTCGATGTTGAGCCAGCCCGCACGATCCTCACTCAGCAGGAGGCGGGCACCGGCCAAGGCTATTTCGCGCCCCGCTCCCACGATGCGCAGCTCCGTGACCTCACACTCGAATATGCGCGGCAGCCACGCCAACACCGCACCCTCTTTCGGGGCCGACATCGCTTTTTCCGGCAGATGCTCCCCCGCTGATTCGGCCAGAGAAACACTGCCGCCCACGCCGCGCAGGGACACGCGTTCGATCCAACGTCTGGGCGATTCGCCCCAATGCCACAACGGACTCCAAGCGACCTCGGCCTGATCGATCCGCAGCTCGGCGCCCCGACCGGAAACCGTCAACTCCCGCAACACCGCCGGGTTGAAAATATTCCACCGCACATCGCCGACGCGCACTTCGTAACCCTGCATTTTCCCCAGCCAAGGAATCGCAAAAAACACCAGCTGCCGCATGACGAGGCCGTGCCCCAAAAAAAAGGCGACAACAGCCAACAGCACCAAGCCGATCATGGCGATCCGTCGGCGGAAAACAGGACTGGGAGAGACCGCGAGGCCGGCAGGACTTTTCATCGACTCTTCAAGAGATCACGCGAAATGCGCCAAAACTCATATCCCTAAAAAGTTGAAGCCCTCCTCACCGAATGGTGAGAAGGGCTTCTGTTCCCCCCAGAACAATCTTTACTAAAGATGTGATCAAAGTAACACGCGACCTGCCGCGCGCAAGCGAAAAAAAGCGGTTTTTTTGAAAAATTTTTTAGTTTTTCTTTAAGTTGCTTATTTTCAGTAGCTTGCATCATTAAAAAATTTTATAGTTTGCACGCTTTTAGCGGTTATTTCATCACGAGCATCCGAATCCCTACTAAAATCATTAGGATTCCGAAGATGCGGGACAGCAAGTCGTTAGACAAATGCTTCAGCCAATCGGTGGCAAACCAGGTGGTAATCACCGCTCCGAGCACCACCGGCACCGCCACCTGCCATTTGACCAAAGAGGCCGCGGAATATTTGGCCGTGGCCACCATGGAAATGAAAAGAATCGCCGTCAACGAAGTGGCCACGGCGGATTTCTGATCAACCGCCAGAAGAAAGACAAAAGCTGGCACCATAATCAACCCGCCGCCTACGCCGCAAAGCGCGGCCAACACGCCGCTCAACGCGCCAATTCCCAAGGCCATGAAAAACTGCGCCGTGTTCATCCCTGCCCCGCCTCTCCGTTGATCCACTCCATGCGGTGCGCGAGCATGCGATCCCCGTCGAACTCGAAATATCCGCGAAAGCAACGCCCCTCGAGCAATCCGGGCAGCCAATGGATGTC
>JBILDG010000129.1:0-5749 GCA_044352715.1 Chthoniobacterales bacterium
AGTTGCGCCTCATGGGCCGTTTCGCCGTGGCCGTCGGCAGCTTCGTCCTGCTCCTGCTCTTCGCGCCCAATCCCGCCTCGGGACGCCTGGCCATCCTCGGCCTCGCCGCCTTCCTCATCGGCGTGGGGCTCTTCATGCTCTTCGCCGCGAAACGGCAAGACGCTTCTGCGAATCAACTCATCTCCGCAGTGCCTGATCCGACCCGTCCGGAAGCTACCTTGCCTGCACCGCCTGCCTCCTGATCGCCGTCCCCATCCGCCATGGCCCACCCCGCGATCGAATACTCCGTCATCGTTGCCTACCTCGTCCTCATGCTGGTCATCGGGGTGGTCTTCAAGAACTTCAACAAGAACTCCGGCGATTATTTCCGCGGAGGCAGTCAAGGGACGTGGTGGATCGTGGGCATGAGCTCGTTCATGGCGGGGATCAGCGCCCTGACCTTCACCGGCGGCGGGGGGGCGGCTTTCGAAGCTGGCTGGACCATCCTGATCATCTATGTCGCCAACTGCACCGCCCTGCTCCTGCACGTGATTTTCCTCGCCCCATGGTTCCGGCAGATGCGGGCCACCACGTTCCCCGAGGTCATTCGGGCACGGTTCGGGCCAGTCACCCAGCAGGCTTACGCACTCGCGTCCATGTTGCTCTTCCTCTCGACCGGCGCGGTCTGGTTGTTCGGCCTGGCCATCTTCACCGCGGCGTCCTTCGGCCTGCCGATCCACCTCACCATCCCCGTGCTCGGATTGGTGGTCCTCTTTTATTCCACGACCGGGGGAAAATGGGCGGTCATGGCGGCCGACTTTGTGCAGGGGCTCATCATGATGTCGATGACGCTGCTCATCACCGTCCTCTGCGTGGCGCACTTCGGAGGCGTCGGGGGATTCCTCAAGGCGATCGAATCGGCCGGTCTGACCCACGACTTCCGCCTCTTCAAAGCACCGGGCGAATTTGCGGGCAATACCTACACGTTCGAGTGGTGCATGGCCATGTTCGTGGTGCAGGTCACCCTGATGTGCTCGGTGCTACAGTCGGTGAAATATTTCGCGGTGAAAGACGGACGCGAAGCGCGCCGCGCCGCCTTGCTCTTTTTGGTGCTGATGGCCCTCGGGTCACTCATGTGGTTCGTGCCGCCGATGGCGGCGCGCATTTTGTTCGCCGAAGAGGTGCTCGCCTCCGGCATGACCAAACCCGCCGAGGCGGCTTTCGCCGTGACCTCGGTCAACCTGCTGCCCGTCGGCCTGATCGGCGTGATGGTAGTGGCCATGTTTTCCGCGACCATGAGTTCGATGGACGCCGGGCTCAACGGCAACGCCGCCATGGCCGTGCGCGACCTGCTGCCCGCCATCTGCCGCCGGTTCGGCTGGAAAGTGCCGGGCGAAACCGGGCAGGTTCTGGCGGGACGGATCGTCACGATCACCTTCGGTCTCGCCGTCATCGCCCTGGCCCTGCGGCTCTCTATGATGGAGAAGGGCAGCGGGGTTTTCGAGTTCACCAACGCCCTGGGTCCGCTGCTCATCATGCCCATGTCCATCCCGCTCCTGCTCTGTCTTTTCATCCGGCGCGTGCCGCCGTGGGCGGCCCTCGCGTCGATGGCGGCCACGCTGGTGCCTTCGACCATGGCTCTCCTGGCTGAGACCCCGTGGACGCTCGGGGAGAAAACCCTGTGGTCTTTCCTCACCGGAGCGGGAGTCTTTTTGCTGTCGGCCGCTTTTTGGGGTCGGACCACCGACCACTACCGGGAACAAGTGGAGGCTTTCTTCGCAACGATGCACCGGCCCGTGGATTTCGCCACCGAGGTGGGCCAGGGCAACGACACAACGCAATTGCGGATCATGGGGCGCTTTGCCGTGGTCGTCGGCAGCTTCGTCCTGTTGCTCCTCTTCGCCCCCAACCCCGCCTCCGGACGGCTGGCCATCCTCGGCCTTGCTGCTTTCCTCATCGGCGTGGGCCTCCTCATGCTTTTCGCCGCGCGGCGGCGAACCGCCGTCGCAACCCAACCCATCCCCGCCCCGCCCGGCCCGAAGCCGGCCGGAACCGCAGACACCAACCCATGATTATGACAACAAAACACCTCCTCCTCGCTACGGCCCTCCTGGCCGTTTCACCAACAACCAGCCCGGCCTTGGACATCACCTGGCCGATGACCACAACAGTCTTGGTAGACAGTCCGCAAGGAGTTCCCGTGGAAGCCATCCAGAGCGAACCCGCCGGCCAGCCGCTCATCTTCGGGCGCCCCGCCGCCGGGGCAGCCGTCAATCGCTTCCAGCCTCACCTGCAGGATGGTGCTCTGGTTTTCCTCGGGCCACAGACCTCCCACGTCCCGGAATTCTGGAAAAATTACCGTGATTTCACCGTCGAGATCGACGTGACCTTCGATTCGGTCGAGGAGGACCAGACCGTGCTCCGCGTAACCGGTGTGTGGGAAATCCGGCTGGTTAATGAAGGCGGTGCAACCAAACTGCAATTCATTGGCTTCCGAGAACCGCTCAAACCTGTCGCTGCTTCCCTGGATGGAATCGAAGCGGGCAAACCCTACACGTTCAAGGCCCGCATGGAAGCCGACGGCACGATGACGGTCGAATCCGAGGCCAGCGGATCCGCCAGCGCCACACTGGGCCGGCCGGTCGCCGACTTCAGCACCTACCCCGATCTCTTTGTCGGCAGCTCCAATCCGGAGAACTTCATCCGGCCGCTGCAAGGCCGGATCTCGCGCCTGCGGATCAATGCGGAAGACGCGCAATGAACCGGCGTCGCTTTGCGCTCATATCGAACGGGCTAAAGATCATGAAGATGATGCTCACGTTGGCTTCTTCGGTCCTGTGGATCGTGTTGGCACCATCCGTTTTCGCCCTCGAGATTTCTTGGCCGCTGACACAAACTACCTCGGCGGAGACTCCCGACGGGTTCTCCGTCGAAGCGATCCAAAGCGATCCGCCCGGACACCCTCTTTTCCTCGGTCGCCCCGCGCCACAGGCCGGCGTCAAAGGTTTCCAGCCGGCGCTGCAGGACGGCGCGCTCGTCTTCGGCCCGAACACCACGGCCTTCGCCGCGGAGTTCTGGAAGAACTTCAAAGACTTCGGCTTCGAAGTGGAATTGAAGTTCGACACGGTGGAACTCGACCAGACCGTGCTCCGGGTTTCCGGCTCCTGGGAACTGCGCTTGGCCGCCAACGAAGGCAGACCCGCCTTGCAGTTCATCGGATTCCGCGAAGGACTGAAGGCGGTGGATGTCTCGCTCGAGGGCATCGAGGCCGGAAAGACCTACAGCCTCCAAGGCCGGATGCAGGCAGACGGCACCATGACTCTCGAATCGTCGGACGGTGAGTCCTACACGGCCTCGCTCGGACAACCGCCCGCCGAGTGGGTGGATTTTCCGGACTTCTATGTCGGCTCCTCCAACCCGAGGGCGGCTCTCCGGCCTTTCCTTGGCACGATATCCCGTCTGCAATTCCGCGCGGAGGAAGCGCCATGAACTCCCTCCGCGTTTTCGCTCTCGTCATGCTCGGCGCCACCGCGCCAAACGTCGCTCAAGAACCCTCGGCGCCGGCTTTCACGGTGCCCGAAGTCCTGCCGCCGCACCCGCGCCTCTTCATGGACGCCGCGGAACTGGCCGCCATGAAGGAACGCGTGACCTCCTCGCAAATCCCCCACGTGCTCGCGTGGCAGGCGCTCGAAAAGGAACTGGGCACCGAGATGCCACCCAAGCCTTACGTGGGTGACGACGGCAAAACATTCTACAAAATCGCGAACCGGCAAGCCGGCCGGGCCCGCGACCTGGCCCTCGCTTGGTGGATTACCGGGGACAAGAAATACGCGGACCAAGCCGTTGATTTCCTCGCCGCCTGGTCCCAAGCCGAGCCCACTCCCGGGCGGGAGTGGAAGCTCGAGGGCGGAGAGAAAAACCCCAACATGGGCATCCACCTCGTCCGCGGCACCCTCGGTTTCGTCTACGCCGCCGACCTCCTCTGGGACTACCCCGGCTTCACCCCGGAAAAGAAGGCCGCCTTCGAGCGCTGGCTGCGGGTCATGATCCCGAATGTCCGCGCCTGCAAGGAGCACTGGAAGGCCATGGACCATTTCAACCGCCAGTATTTCCAGAACCACCACGTCACCCATGCGTTGGGGCTCGCCGCCATGGGTTCCTATCTCGGCGACCGTGATCTCGTGCAATACGCCCTCGCCAGCCCCGACAACGACCGCGACTACACCGACCTCATCGAGGGTATCATCTTTATGCCGGGCGACGAGCCGCACCATCGCGAAAAGCGCGTCGACCCCAACGCCCCGCCCCCGCAGAAAGGCGAAATCTACGATCGCTACCGCCACTACACCGCGCCGATGAAGGGCCTGCAATACACGGGTCTTTCCATGAATCTGATGGCCCAAATCGCCGAAATCGGACGCCATCTCGGCCTCGACCTCTGGAATTACCAAGCGCCCGGTGGGGAAACATTGCGGCTTCCATTCGAGTATTATTCCGACTTCTATCGGCTCCAAGACTCCGGTATCAAACACGGTCTTTATAAAGGAGAGACCGACCGTCTTGGCAAAGCCGGTGACAGTCCCGCTGCCTTCGAACTCGGCCTGGCCCGCTATCCCGACAGCCAGCCCCTACGCGACCTCCTCTGGGTCATGGATCGTCCGCTACACTGCTGCCACACGCTCGGTCCGGTCCTGCTGACCCACGGGCATGTCTTTCCCGAGCAGAAGGGGCTCTCCCCGAGACCGAAGCCGCCAGCTCCTCCCCCCGCCCCGGTCGCCGAGGGAATCGATGTGCCGGACAAGTTCGGCCCGCACCCCCGGCTGCTGCTCGACAAAGCCGGTCTCGACGCGATGCGCACCCGCGTGCTTTCCGGCGAGGAACCGTGGCAAACCGCGTGGAGCGGACTGCAAGCCCGCGCCGACGCGGCCATCGCCCGGCTACCGAGACTGAAACCCTATACCGACGACGATCCTTTCGCCTTTTACAAGTCCCTGCTTCCGCAGGCCCAGGCTGCCCGCGATCTCGCCCTCTCGTGGTGGATCTCGGGCGATGAAAAATACGCGGACGCCGCGCGCCGGATCATCGGAATTTGGACGGAAGCCAAACCGCAGCCCGGCACCGTGTTCACCAAGGACCACAAGTCCGCGCCCAACAAAGGCATGCTCATCCCCCGCGCTCTGCTGCCGATGATCTGGTCTTATGACATTCTGGCGGGCGGCGACGAAATCCCGGACGCCGACCAAGCGGCCTTCACCGGCTGGATTCAGGCTTTGGTTCCGCAACTCAAGGAGGGTGCGCTCATCTGGGAGGAGAACGGTTTCTTCGACGCGCAATTCTTCCAGAACCATCAGGCCGCCGAAAATATGGGACTCGTCGCCATCGCCATCGCCTGCGGCGACGCAAACCTCCTGCGCTTTGCGGTCAATTCTGCAGAGAACAACCGCGATTTCCTCAACCTCGTCGAGGGTCTCATCCTCATGCCCGGCGACGAACCATACTACCGTGACCTCCCCGGGGCACCCGCACCCCAAGCCGGCGAAATCATGGACCGCTACCGCCACTTCGAGATGGCGGGGCACATCGACGGCTACGTGACCAAGCCCAACCGCGGCATCCAATACGCCATGCTCTCATCCCACCTGCTGGCCATCACGGCCCAGATGCTCGCGACCAACGGAGTCGACCTCTGGAGTTACCGCGCACCCGGCGGCGAGAGCCTACGCCTCCCCTTCGCTTTCTACGCGCCGATCTATTCCTCCATGGACGCCGC
>JBILDG010000130.1:0-5740 GCA_044352715.1 Chthoniobacterales bacterium
GCAGGGGATTATTCTGCTGTGGGTCGTCTCGTATTTCTCCGGCGTGGTGCAGAGCCCCATGACGGCCTTTATCATTCTCATCGAAATGACTGGCGCGGTGGCCTTCACCCTGCCGCTGGGGCTGGCCGCCATCGTGGCTTACGAAGCCTCCCGGCGCGTGTGTCCGGTGGCGCTTTATGAAGTGCTGGCGGAGAATTTTCTCCGGGCCGACGGGACGCCTGATGTCCCACCGCCGCCGCGATAACGAATCGGCATCCGCGCCACGCAAGCCCGGGCCACAAGCAGCGGGGTACCACTTCCTCTTTTCCCATCCGTGGCGCGAGGGTTTCGCCAAACAGCGAGCGCATTCCTTCGTTGATGTTTCCCGAGGATTGGCCTGCCGCGACCCGCTGAGGCCAGCGGGCCCCACCACAAATCGACGGTCTTGAACCCAAATCGTTCGAAGCCTTGTTAATTATCGCGACTCGGCCAAATACTGATCGAGTCCTCTGCGGGCGCGGATGCGACGCTCCGCGATCGTCTCCTCGAGCAGCGATTGATTTGTCTCCAACCGATCGCGAGACACTACGGGATGATTGAGGTGGTAAATGATGGCACGTCCGTAAACGAATTTGCGATCGCGTCCGAGGTGATAAAGCCGGTTGCCCAAATCCGCATCCTCGCGTCCCCAACCGGTGAAAGTTTCGTCGTATCCATTCACCGCGATGAGATCATCACGCCAGATCCCGAGGTTGCAGCCGAGGATGCCGCGCTGTTCGCGTCCGCGTTTGATAATCGGACGCGGAAGCCGCATGGACTTCATCAAGCCCGACAATTTTCCCCGCAGGGCGAGTGACCAGATTTTGCCGCAAGTTGGCTCGAAATCTTTCACGCATGATTCATCCACAAAAGCACGACGTCCCTGGACCCAGCATCCGCGCTCAGCCAGCGCCGCATGATCCGCGACAAACTCGCGTGCCGGCACCGAATCACCATCAAGAAACACCACATAGTCGCCGCTGGCTTGCGCGATGGCTTTGTTCAAGATGACAGCCTTGCGAAATCCTTCGTGATTGTGACGCACGTGTAGCAAATGCATGCGACTTGCATAGGTGCCAATAATTTTCGCGGTTTCAGGCCCGGAACCGTCATCCGCAATCAATACTTCAGCAGGTGGGAGCGACTGTGCATACAAGCTTGCAAGCGCTTTACTCAGGGCCAGCGGATAGTCGTAGGTGCTGACAATAACACTAATTTTCGGCCTCATGGTTTGACCGAGTCACCGGCTTTCTCGTGTTCGTAGAGACGGCTATAGCGCACCAATGTGGCGAACGCCGTGGCCTTGGCGATGTAATATCCCGGATATCCATCAAGAAATCCACGCCGCAAAATGTAAGCGCGAAAAAATCGCCACCACGGACGGAACACGGTCTCGAAAGCGGACCAACGTCGGCCCTTTTCAATCTGCCGCTGCAGGAAGTAATCGCTGAAGACACCAATCTTATCCACATGGCTGACGAGCGTGGGATTTGAGTAATGGTGCAGATCTCCGCGCAGTCGTTTGCACGCTCCTTGGAGCACAATCTTGTCGTGTTCTGGCGAACCCTCCCACTGCCCTTTGCCATTTTGGAAAAGCCGCAGACTCCAATCCGGATACCAGTCGCCATGCGTGATCCAGCGTCCGAGGAACCACACTTTGCGCGGAAACATTGCCCCGTCAAATTGCTCGTGTTCGCCTTGGAAAAAACGGAAAATATCCTCGCGTAGCGCATCGGACACCTCCTCGTCCGCATCGAGAGCCAACACCCAAGGCGCCGTCACTTGCGACAAGGCGAATCGCTTTTGATCCCGGTAACCCTCCCACGGATGCTCGATCACTTTTGCCCCGAAGCCCCGTGCTATTTCCTCCGTGCCATCCGTACAGTCATTCACTACCACAACAATCTCCTGCACCCAGTCCCGCACACTGCTGAGACTCCGTGACAGATTGTGCGCCTCGTTTCGCGCCGTCATTGAGACGGCGATAGGCAATTTGTGAAGGTCTTTTGCTGTCACGTTCGGGCGGCTGCAGTATAAGCAGCGTTTGTGTCAGGTAAGCTAACCAAAACGCCCGGATTTTACGAAGTCACACGGAAAGCGCGACGCGTCATGCTGCTCGATCTGGGTTTCCTAGGCGACTCGATCCATCTGCTGCCGGCTTTGTGGACACTCCGGCAAGCGTATCCCGAGGCTGAGTTGCACGTCATGGTATCCGAGCACATCACCAAAATCATGGAGGTTGCTCCGTGGATCGACCGGATCTGGGGATATCCCCGCTTCCCGCGCGGACCGAAGTGGTATCAGGATTTTGGTCGTGTCCGAAGACTTCGCTCGGCCAAGTTTGATGTGGTCATCAATCTCAACGGCTCCGACCGCTCGAGCATTCTCACTGGATTGAGTGGCGCGCGTTGGCGGCTCGGACGCCGTCCCGAGGACGGTGGGCCCGCCTTTTGGAACGCGATGTTCACCCACATCGTCGAGCATCCTTACAAAACGGAGCTTATCTCCACCCAGCGCTGGCATTGTTTGAAAAAAGCCGGCTTTCCGGGAGAGAAGCCCGAAGTCCACATTGAGACTCCTGCGGAGGCGAAGCATCGCGCGTTGCAGAGAGCCGAAGGCGAAGGTGGATGGATTCACGTCAGTCCTTTCACCACGGAAAACTACAAAGAACTTCCGCCCGATCAGCTGGCTGACGTTCTCCGCGAACTGCACCGACGGCTCCCCGACAAAAAGATCATCCTCACTTGCGCGGGCAACGAGCGGGAGAAATCCAAAATGACAGCCCTGCTCGCCGCATTGGATTTCCAACCATGGCGCGTCTTTGCCGGTGAACTCGATCTGCTGGAGCTCTCTGCCATCGTGCAAGCAAGTTGTCTCCACATGGGTGGCGATTCCGGCGGACTGCACGTCGCTTGGATGACCGGCGTCCCCACCGTCACTTGGTTCCGCCGCTACGATGGCCTCGCCGACTGGCAGCCTGTCGGAGCTCGCCACCGCTTTGTTGTCGGGGAGCGCACACCCGAGGGGTTGTCCGGAGTCGAAACTTCTTCAATTTTGGTCATGGCCGAGGACTTGTTAAGCACCGTGTGAAAACCCTTGAGCCACACCCCGGCGGTTCTCGGAAACCGCGCGGAGAACTTTACTACGGCGTGATTGACAACATAATGGTTATCGTTACCGTAACCTTATGACCTCCGTAAGCATACAAGAAATGCGTTTTGAATTTGCAAAGGTCAAAAATGCGCTGGAGCGCGGCGAAGAGCTTCTGCTCACCTTTCGCAATCGTCCTTTGGCGCGTTTGAGTCCCATCGCACCGCAACGGCCGGCATCGATGCGTGATCCGGCGCTGGATTTCGGCAACGACGCCCAAGATTTGCCAGTTATCAGCAACCCGGACATCGACGCCGCTATTTATGGCTGAGCGGGTGGTTTTTCTGGATACCAGCGGCATCTACGCTTGGGTCAACAAGAGTGATCCATGGCACGAGGCTATGTGTGCTTTGCCGAAATCCGAAGGATGCAGGTTGGTCGTGACTGACTATATAGTGGACGAAGCGTGCTCGCTCTTTGTGGCACGGAAAATTCCTCACCAGCGTCGCCGACTTTTCGATTTGATCGATCATTCGAGGATTGTGAACTTCAGCTGGATTGGTCCCGATATTTTTACCAAAGCCAAGGAATGGATGCTGCGCTACGAAGACCAGCCGTTCTCGTTCACGGATTGCACCAGCTTCGCCTTCATGAAACACTTGGGAATCGTCGAAGTGGCGACAACGGATCGGCATTTCAGAACTGCGGGTTTCTCTCCCCTGTTCGTGTAGCCCAGGCTCGAGAAGACGAAGTGGACCGTCTCGACCCGTGAAGTATTACGATGCTTCAGCTCTTCTGCCTGGGTGTCTTGGGTGCGTCAGATCTTTCGCGCGTCAAAAGCGCCTTACGCGATCTCCTGAATTTGTAAGTCCCGCGCAGCTGGTGGAGCTGCCCCGCGAACTTCATCGCCGATTTCCTGACAAAAAAATCATCCTTACTTGCGCTGGCCACAAGCGCGAGAAATCCAAAATGTCCGATCTGCTCGCTGCGCCAGATTTGCAACCATGGCGTGTCTTTGCCGGCGATCTCGACCTCCTCGAACTGGCCGCCGTCATGCAAGCCAGCTGCCCCCACTTTAGCGGAGACACCGGGAGACGCCACATCGCGTGGATGACCGGCGTCCCCAACGTCTCTTGATTCCGCCGCTAAGATGGCATCGCCTATTGGCAGCAGGCGGGGAAGGTCATCGTTCAGTTATTGGGGAGAGATTCGATAGTGGGATCCTGTATATAAAAACGTCCGGCATCCTTGAGATAGGTGGTTGACATACACCCATTTATATGCGCATAAATACATATGCGCACAACCATAGACTTGCCCGACGCACTTTTTCGGGATGTTAAAGCTGCATGTGCCCGCAGTGGGATTTCACTCAAAGATTTCTTTTATCAAGCGTCCTTGAATCTACTCCGTGAATCCTCGGAGAAAAATAGGATGACATACCCGCCTATCAACCGCCGTTCTAATCCCATTCCTGCGCGGTCGAATCTGGAGTTGGCTGTTCTTCTGGCAGAAGACGAGGATCGGAAAGCCGGGTGATAAAGCTAGCCGACATTAATGTTGTTTTCGCCTTGTTAGTTGATGGGCACGAACACCATCCCGCAGCATGGGCCTGGTGGGAAAAACAGCCAGAGGCCGGGGTAGCATGGGCTCTTCCCGTGAAACTTGGCATCTTGCGTCTGCTCTCCAATGCAAGAACCATGCAAGGCGAGCCTCTGGAACCGGAAAAAGCCCTGGATGCCTGGGAAAAATTCGCCAGTGACCCCAGAACACGGGAAGCTGAATTTCCCAGCATCGCTCATGAGAGTGTATTGCGCCGATTGGTTTCGGGAAGAAAGACCACGCCCAATTTATGGACAGATGCCTGGCTGGCCGCCTTGGCCGAGTCTCTTACCATCGGTCTGACATCCTTCGATGCAGGGTTCCGCAGTTTTGGCCTTCGTAACTTCGAACAACTCCAAGGCTGAAATCATTTAAGTGAATAAGTCCAAGAGCTTCGAACCGCTATGGAGCCTCAACCCCTCCTAACATGAACAACCTTCCGAAACTTCCCGGCTAGCCTTTCATCAATTCTGCCTTCTTCATTCAAAATTGATCTCCATGCCTCCACCGCCCATCATCCTGATTCATCGTGGCGACAGCTTCTACCTTGCCCACACGATTGCCCAAGCGCGGAGCTCTAACCCAGACAGTCGCCTCATTCTGCTCGGTGATCGCAGCAACAGCTTTTACCTCGGCGTCGAACACCACCGTTACGATGACTACTTCGACGAGGCGCGCGAATTTGCCAAACTTTTCACCTACGAGTATTTCCCCAATTACCAATACCCATGGATTCTCTTCTGCCACCAAAAATATTTCGCCTTGCGGGATTTCATCCGTGCTCAAGCGATCAATAAGTTTTTGCTAATCGACTCGGATGTGATGGTTTACGACAAGGTTGGTCCTTATTTTGAGCACTACATTGACAGCAGAATGACAGTCAGTGGACCCCCTCATGTTGGTCTTGTGCATGCAGCTTTTTCAGTGGTTAATGATCATTCTGTAATCGATGATATTTGTCGAACTTACTCTGAAATGTTTGCATGTTCGGCTTTGGATTTGAAGTCTCGCACCGGTATTAGTCATTTCT
>JBILDG010000131.1:0-5695 GCA_044352715.1 Chthoniobacterales bacterium
ACTGCGTGGGGAAAGTCGGACAACCAAGATCGCGGAGCTTGAGATTGATGTAATAAATGCGCCGCTTCATCCCCTCAGCGTCTTCGCCACCGCCCAGACTCCCTCGCAATGGTCCGATTTTTTTGAGCAAATCAGTAGTTTTCATGGATATTTCTTGAAGCAGATTTAATGCCATCAGCTACCGGGAACAAGGAGCACTACAGCAACATCGCGCTTGCATCGCCACGGGGACAAAGGCAGAGAGTTCCACCCATGGGAGAAAAACTGCCTGCTCCGACGGCCGCCACGGAAAAGAAGTTTGCCATGACACTTTCTGTCTGCGCCGGCATCTTTCTTCTCGCGCTCAAAGCCGTTGCCTACGCTTGGACCGGCTCAACCGCAATTTTGAGCGACCTAGGCGAAAGTGCCGCGCATCTCGTCGCCGTCGCTTTCGCTGCTTACAGTCTCTGGCTCACCCTGCGACCGGCTGACTCCAGCCATCTTTATGGGCACGCCAAAATCAGCTTCTTCTCCGCGGGCTTCGAAGGGGCCATGATTATCGCGGCGGCACTGTACATCATTTATGAGGCGATCGGCGCGATCTGGCAGGGGCCGCAACTCGGACACATTCCCGTCGGCCTGGCGCTAACAGCCATCGCGGCCATTCTCAACGGGGCCTTGGGCTGGCATCTAGTGCGCACCGGTCGTGAGCGCGGCTCGATCATTCTCGAAGCCAACGGCCACCACGTCCTCACCGACTGCTGGACCAGTCTCGGCGTGCTACTGGCTCTGGGACTCGTGCAATTGACAGACTGGGCTTACTGGGACCCGCTTTTTGCACTGCTTGCCGCGACAAATATCCTCATGTCTGGCACTCGGCTCGTCCGCCGCAGCATCAGCGGGCTCATGGATGCCGCCGATCCCGAAGTCCATCGCGAGATCGAACGTATCGTTGCGGGAGAAACCAGCCGCCATAACATCACGCACCACAACTTGCGGCACCGCAACATCGGTGACGCCCACCTTGTCGAACTTCACCTTGATTTCCCGCCGGACATTCTTCTCCGTGACGCGCACCGCATAGCCACCGATATTGAAGAGACTCTGGAGAAAAACATCAGGCCCGCCGCACATGTCATCACCCACCTCGAATGCGGCGATGATCACACGGAGAAATGACCGCAGCCTTAGTTCACCCCCCTTCCGTCCGCACGGCGAGGTATTCACGCGACAACCGCACGTAGCGCAAAGCCCACATTTTGACCGCATCCTGCTCCTCGGCGGACAAATCCCGCACGATCTTGGCGGGAGTCCCAAGAACCAGAGACCCCGGCGGAATGATCATACCCTGCTTCACCGTTGCGTTGGCTCCGATGATCGAGCGCGCTCCCACATGGGCACCGTCCAGCACGATCGCCCCCATTCCCACAAGCACCTCATCCTCGATCCTGCAGGCATGGATGATGGCTTTGTGACCGACCGTGACCATGCGCCCCAGCACCGCCGGTAAATCATCGGCCACGTGCACGACCGAACCGTCCTGCACGTTCGATTGCGGACCGATAACAATCTCCGCGACATCACCACGCATGACCACTCGGGGCCAGATACTTGCCTCAGCGCCGATCTCCACATTGCCGATCAGCGTTGCCTCGTCGGCCACATACGCATCGGGGGCGATGCGCGGCAAAATGCGCAGATTGCGCCGGATGGTTTCCATGAATTTATCGGTTATCCCAAACGTCCCACGATTCATCCTCTCAGCGGGGCCCGCGCGGACTTTTCTGTCAAATCAAAAACCCTGCAAAAAATTCGCAACCCAAGCGGAATGACCATTGACAGTCGGCGCCCGATCAAACAAAAACCGCTTGTCCAAGAGACATTTTTAAAAGTAAAAAACGTACATCCAAATGAACAAAGTCAAACTTATCGAGTCCGTCCAAAAAGAACTCAACAGCACCAAAGCTGACGCCGAGCGCGCAGTCAACGCCGTCGTCGAAGGCATCAAAAGTCATCTCAAAAAGAGCAAAGTCATGCAGCTCGTCGGCTTCGGAACTTTCAAAGTCGTGAACCGCAAAGCCCGCATGGGTGTGAACCCGAAGACTGGAGAGCGCATCAAAATCAAAGCCTCGAAGGGCGTGAAGTTCGGCGTGGGCAAAGATCTCAAGAGCAAACTCTAAAAGATTTCCCCCTCCATCAAGGAAACCCGTTTTGCCTGCAGGCGGAACGGGTTTCCTTATTTTTTGATCGAGACAGGAGCCGATTTACGCCACACTGCGCCCCAATGAAAAAAAACATTCGTGTTGCAGTAACCGGCGCCGCCGGACAGATCGGCTACTCCCTCCTTCCGCGTATCGCCAGCGGCCAAGTCTTCGGTGAAGACCAGCCCGTTGTTCTCCAACTTATCGAGATCGAACCCGCCCTCCCTACCCTGCAAGGTGTGGCCATGGAATTGCAGGACGGTGCTTTTCCTCTGCTTGAAGGGATCGAAACAACCAGTGACCTCGACCGCGGATTCTCCGGCGTTAGTTGGGCACTGCTCGTCGGCAGCGTGCCGCGCAAAGCCGGCATGGAGCGCAAAGACCTCCTCGGCATCAACGGCAAAATCTTTGTCGGTCAGGGCCGCGCGATCGAAAAGAATGCGGCGCCCGACGTGCGTATCCTCGTCGTCGGCAACCCCTGTAATACGAACTGCCTCATCGCCATGAACAATGCGCGCGACATCCCCGCCGACCGCTGGTTTGCCATGACCCGTCTGGATGAAAACCGCGCCAAAGCGCAACTCGCGGAGAAAGCAGGCGTACTCTCCCGCGACGTCACAAACATGACCATCTGGGGCAACCATTCGAACACCCAATTCCCTGATTTCTTCAACGCCCGTATCGGCGGTAAACCAGCTCCCGAAGTCATCAGCGACCACGCCTGGCTCGAAAGTGAATTCATCAAAACGGTGCAGGAACGCGGCGCCGCTATCATCAAGGCCCGCGGTTCATCCTCCGCTTTCTCGGCTGCGCACGCTGCCATCGAAACCGTCCGCAGCCTCCGCGGCAACACGGCTGCCGGAGATTGGCACAGCGTAGCGCTATGCTCGGATGGGTCCTACGGCATCGAGGCCGGCTTGATCAGCGGCTTCCCGGTCAGCTCGAAAAATGACAAAGCCGCCATCGTGCCAGGCGTCCCGATCAATGCCTTTGCTCGCGAGAAGATCGACCGCACGATCAACGAACTCAAAGAAGAGCGGGCGATGGTGGCAGACCTGCTGCCTAAATAAATACTCTGCTCAAGCCGCCGCCGGCTGCGACCGGTGGCGGTGCTGCTTGGGTGCTTTCCTCGCCTTTTTGCGCAACGTCATCTCCGACTTGTGAAAAGCAATGATGAACATCGGCGGGATGTTCGCTAGAAAATACTCCACTTCGCATGCAGCAAACATGCGGGCGTGGCGCTTCAACTCCATCGAGACCTGATAAACACAAAACACACCGTCGGGCTTGAGACCGTCGTGCACGGCATGGAGGATCTCTTTTTTCTTCTGCGGCTCGATGTAGCTGAACGGAATGCCGGAAATCACGTAATCGGCATGATCGATGCCTAATTTTTGCAACTCGTCACGGAAGTGCGCCGCGTCGGATTGGTAAATATGCACCCGGCGATCATCACGAAATTGCTCGCGCAGATGCTCTGCCAGATGCGGGTCGAGTTCAAAAACCAACAGACGTCCCTCGGGCCCCAAATGTTTCAGAATTTCGCGGGTATAACAGCCCTCGCCCCCGCCAAACTCAACGATGGTCCTCGGTAGCGTGAAATCCATGCGACCGAGCACGCGTTTGATCATGGCTCGGGAACTGGGCACCACATAGGCTACTTGCAAAGGTCTGGCTAAAAAACGGCGGAAGAGAATGGCGCTCATGCGGTCGGCCATGCTAGGAGTGCCCCTCATGAAGTGGCAAGCCCAAGCTGGAAGTCCGACAGCATGACCGCTCTGGCGAAAGTCGGCCTCCCGGCCTGCATTGCTCTGGTTGTTGCCAACATGGTCGGCACAGGCATTTTCACCAGCTTGGGATTCCAACTGGCGCAAATCCCCTCTTCTGAAGCCATTTTGCTTCTCTGGTTTCTGGGCGGTGTCCTCGCGCTTTGCGGCGCTCTTAGCTACGCGGAGCTGTCTGCTTCCATGCCTCGCTCCGGCGGAGAATACCATTTTCTTGGCAAAATTTATCACCCGGCGGTGGGCTTCATGGCCGGACTCGTTTCCATTGTTGTCGGTTTTGCCGCACCCGTATCTTTGAGTGCGATGGCCTTTGGTTCTTACCTGCAGGGGGTCGTCCCGAACATGCCCACCCGTGCATCGGCGACAGCTATCGTCATCGTGGTCACTCTCTTTCACCTGCGCGACCTCCGAATCAGCAGCGTCTTTCAAATCTTTTTCACATTGTTGAAGATCGGGTTGGTCATCTTTCTTTCCCTGTCGCTGCTCGGCACGTCGGGCGCCCCTCCACAGGCCTCACCGGCATGGGGACACCACATCCTGTCGCCACCTTTTGCCGTCGCACTCATGTTCACGCTTTACGCTTACTCGGGTTGGAATGCCGCGACTTACATTCTCGATGAAGTGCGCACCCCGGCGCGTGATATCCCTCGGACTCTGGCGGCAGGCACATTGCTCGTCATGTTTCTCTACCTGACGCTCAACTATGCATTTCTCCACGCCGCTCCGATGGAAGAAATGGCCGGACAGATCAACGTGGCGCAAGTCGCCGCCGCGTCGGCTTTCGGATCGCTCGGCGGAAAAATGGTCGCGGGCATTATCGCCTTGGGCCTTGTCTCCGCGATCAGCGCCATGATCTGGGCCGGACCGCGCGTGGCCATGGTGCTGGGTGAGGACTACCCCCGCACCTTCGGCTGGTTCACCTTACGCAATGCCGCGGGCATTCCCGTCCGGTCCGTGCTCGCGCAGAGCGCCCTCACGTTGGTTCTGTTGGCGACTTCAAGCTTCGAGCAAATTCTCGTTTACACGCAGTTTGCCTTGCTGGCGTGCAGTTTTCTGGCCGTGCTCGGTGTGATGGTGCTGCGAGTCACGCAGCCGGACTTACCCCGCCCTTTCCGTATCCCGCTCTACCCCCTGCCGCCGTTGCTCTTTTTGGCAATCAGCGGGTTCGCCATGGCTTACACTGCAATCGTCAAACCGCTGGAGGCTCTGTTCGGCCTGCTCACTCTGGTCGTGGCACTGCTTGTTTACACCCTCGTTGTTCGAAGCCAAAATATCCGGGCCACATGAAGATCCGCATCATCATTGTCTTGGGTGCAGCAATACTGGGCGCACCGCTTGCCGGAGCCTTCTCCCCCACCGAACTGGCAGCCTTTCTCGCCGGGCGCGAATTACCACCTTCCAGCCCGCTCGCACCTTTGCAGGATTCACCCGAATACCGCGAGCACGCCCGCGAATACGCCTCCCAATGGTTCCGCTACAATGAGCAATACTTCGCCCCTATGCGTGCATGGTCGGCCACAGAGCTCGTTCCCCGAATCGGCGCCTCCTCCCATGTGACCTACCTGTTTAGCGGCCCCGACCTGATCAGTGCTTTGGCGCTTTTTTCCGGCGCTCAATCCTACGCCTTGGGAGGCTTGGAACCCGTCGGCCGTCTGACCAATCCCCTTGAGCTGACACCCGAGCAGCTCCACGCCAGCCTCGCCACCCTGCGCAAATCGACCGAGGTCATCA
>JBILDG010000132.1:0-5630 GCA_044352715.1 Chthoniobacterales bacterium
CGCCAAAGGGATTGAAATCGCCGAAGAAGGCATTGGGCAGGACCACCTTCCAGACATCGTTTTCGACCCGGGTCCAGCCAGTGACGACTTCCGAGCCCTTGATCACCACCTTTTCCCCTGGGGCGGCTTGGTAGGTGATGCGCTGTTCGTCGGATGTGCCGCCGCGCGGCGGATTAACCCGCTCCCGATAAACACCTTCATGCACGGTCACCGTATCGCCGGGCTGCGCCGCTTCCGCGGCGCGCTGAATGGTCAGAAACGGAGCCGCCTGCGTTCCCGCGGCGGCATCGCTGCCCGTTTTCGCCACATGCCACTCCGCCGCGGAGAGCCTGGCGGCGCAGGCGGCTAACACAACAACCATGATGATTGCTCGACACATTGCTTTCTCCTGTTTTTTCAATCTATTTTCCGACATTTTTCACGCCCTTCTATTTGGCATTCGCCGCGAGGCGGATTAATGCTGGTACAAGCGTCGTCATGGTTTCAGATACTCCAAGGGGTCGGTGTCGCCCTGTTGTCTACACCAGTCAGCCAACTGTTGGCGCAGACTGCGGCGAAGGTCGGCCTGCGAGGGATCGTCCGCGAGGTTGTGCATCTCGTACGGGTCGGTGGACAGGTCGTAGAGTTCTTCGCGCGGGCGGTGCATGTAGGCGTTGACGATCTGCTCCGCGGTCTTGTCGGTCTTGGCCTGCTCCGTCCATGTGTCCCAGAACGGCAGGTAATGCACGTTACCGGGCTTGCAGCCGGTGATATGCGTGGTGAACGTAGTTTCCGGCGAAAGGTTCAGCACGTATTGGTAGCGGGGCGTGATGATGGTGCGGGCCGGGCATTGGTTGCCGATACCGGGGGCTCCCTTATTACCGGTATGCGTGCCGAAGACGACCTGACGATGTTGGTTCGTTTCCCCTGTCATCACCTTGAGAAAACTGCGCCCGTCAAGTTTGTCCGGCTGCGGTGACGAGGCCGCGGCGAGGAACGTCGGCACGAGGTCAACTAGGGAGACCATGGCGTCGGTCACGGAGTTGGCCGCCACTTTGTCGGGCCAGCGGACGATGAACGGCACGCGCAAACCCGCGTCGTACACGCACCACTTGGCGAACGGCCAATTTGCTCCCTGGTCGCTAGTATATACGAGTAGGGTGTCGTCGCGCAGCCCGCGTTCATCTACGGCCTTAAGGACATCGCCCAGAATGGAATCCATGTTGGTGACATCGGTGTAGTAGTTGGCGCGGTCCTCACGGGTCTGCGGCGTATCGACGAAGTTGGGGGGCAACCCGATCTTGCCAGGATCGTAGTCCGTGTTTTGGGCCCAAGGGGTGTGCGGATCGTAAGTACACACGACCAGCAGCAGCGGTTCCTCGCGGTCGTATTGCCGGATGAAATCGGCCGCCGCGCGAACATTGGGGTCTCTGTTCGGTTTATCGAAAGTGTAATCGTAGGGGAAAGCCTCATTCGGCAGATGATTGAACTTGCCGATTTCGGCCGTGTAGTATCCCAGTTGCTTGAAGTAAACGGGTAAGGTTTTCACCCCGGGGCTGATAGGGGTGTTATGCTGGTGGCCCCCGTTGCGATGGGGCATTAGGCCCGTTTTGATCACGCAGCGCGACGGACTGCATAGCGGCGAAGCGGCATAAGCATGGGTGAAACGCATCCCTTCCTTGGCAAGCCGATCAATATTTGGCGTGCGCACATCGTTGTTGCCATAGCAACCTGAATCCCGCCAGCCATGGTCATCAGAGAGGAACAAAACGATATTTGGTTTTTGCGTGATTTGGCCGGCTGCGGGAATGGCGGCCAGGAAAACCAAAAACGGGGCTATACCTGATTGAATCCGATTTATCACTTCATGTTCTTTTTTTCAATTCAGTTATTTCTTCGGCCATACCCGAAGATATATCTCTTTATCGGAATGGGTCGCAAATGGGCCGGGTGCAGGACGGTCTGGATGTCGCTTTGCACCTGAATAATCTCTATCGAGTCGATAGGGGGCTCCACAGGGTTGCACGAACGGGGCATCGGGTACCATCGCCTTGCCAAGCAATTCGGTCGTCACAATCTCAGGGGTTTCAGCGGAGGAGAACGGGGGAATTTTAATCCATAATCCGTCTTCCTGCTCTTCCAGTTTTACCTCGACGCCTTCCAATCGCACATTTCCGGCCATCTGGAGATTTCCAAGATTGACGTCCTCCGGCCGCCCCCCTTTGCCGGCAAGGATGTCCTTCGGCAGGTCCCCTTTGCCAACAAAGAGGTTGTTATAATACCTTGCGTCTTTCTGTTTTATGTTGGAAAGCTTCATCTCCTCCAGGGTATGAGGCTTGAAATAGGGAGCCTGTCTTTTCACCACTATTTCGGAAACGATGACACCCGCTATCAGGTTGTGTGCATAGGCCGCCCCCTGCGACAAGTCCCAGATCGATCTGCTTGAAAGAAACAGATTGTTGTCTACCATGAACGGTCCATGATTGACTTCAACCATGAGGTCAAAGCCTGATCGTTGTTGTCCGTTGTCATGCAGCAAGTTGCCGGTGACACGCGTGCCCTGGGTCATCCAATCCAGCCAGATGCCACCGAAACCGCCGCAACGGTAGATGTGGTTATTGCGGATCAGTGTGTCATTGGCACCGAGAAGCTTTAGCCCTGCCACATCGGGCCCCCTGATCCATCCCTTGAGCGCGATATCATGGATGATGTTGCCCTCGATCGTGCTGAAGACCCCTCCGAGACTGCCGTGGATGGCGTTCTTCTCGCAATGCGAGATTCGGTTGTTGCGCACTACGTGGCTGCCGATGTTTTCCTTGGACCACCCGTGCTGGAGCGCCAGTTCGCATGAGGTGACAAAGCCCGGAGCGCTCGCCGGCGGCATGGCGATGCCGTAACGACCCAGATCGTAGCGGCCCAGCGTGATCCCGGTGTTCATTGAGTGGCTGATGACGTTGTCTTCGATAATCCAGCCTTTGCTCCAGTGGGTGCCGATCAGGCCGACCTGTTCGGACATAGCTCCCGCCCAAGGCGTGGCGGCCTGGCGCATCGTGAAGCCGCGCACTGTAATGAAGTTCCGGCCCGGTTCGGAGGGGTAGAACACGCTTTGGCGCACGTTGATCTCGACATTCTCGGCGTTCGGATCAACTCCCTTGAACTGCGCCCAGATCGTGGTGTTATCCGTGCTCACTTCAGCATACCAGAGGGGCGGGCCATGCGCTAACGTCAATACGCGATCGAGTTCGTTCGCTTCGTCCAGCCACGCGCCGTTCAGGTAGACCGCCCCTGTATGCCGGTTAAAGCCGTCAAGAGGCTTTCCGCACCATTCGCCGCCGATGACGTCGTTGTAGGGGTTGAAGCCGTTGAAAAACGTATTCGGGATGACAACCTTCCAGACATCCTCCTGGATCTTCTGCCACTGCCTGATGATCTCCGAACCCGTGATCACCACCTTTTCACCGGGGGCGGCCTGGTAGGTGATGCGCTGTTCGTCGGACAGCCCCCCGCGAGGCGGATTAACCCGCTCCCGATAAATGCCTTCATGCACGGTTACCGTATCGCCGGGCTGCGCCGCTTCCGCGGCGCGCTGAATGGTCAGAAACGGGGCAGCCTGCGTTCCCGCGGCGTTATCGCTGCCCATTTTCGCCACATGCCACTCCGCCGCGGAGAGCCTGGCGGCGCAGACGGTCAGCAAAACACCCATGATGATGATTGATCGACACATAGTTTTCTCCTGTTTTTTCAATCTATTTTCCGGCTTTTTCCACGCCCTTCTATTTGGCATTCGGCACAGAAATTTCCTCTTTGGACAGAACACCGTCGCCATCCCTATCCAGCTTCGCAAAGGCCATTAAAAGCTTCATGGTTTCAGATGCTCCAAGGGGTCGGTGTCACCCTGTTGTCTACAACAGTCAGCCAACTGTTGGCGCAGACAGTGGCGAAGGTCGGCCTGCGAGGGATCGTCCGCGAGGTTGTGCATCTCGTACGGGTCGGCGGACAGGTCGTAGAGTTCTTCACGCGAGCGGTGCAGGTAGGCGTTGACGATCTGCTCCGCGGTCTTGTCGGTCTTGGCCTGCTCCGTCCATGTGTCCCAGAACGGCAGGTAATGCCGTTACCGGGCTTGCAGCCGGTGATATGCATTGTGAAAGTGGTTTCCGGCGAAAGGTTCAGCACATATTGGTAGCGGGGCGTGATGATGGCGCGGGCCGGGCATTGGTTGCCGATACCGGGGGCTCCCTTATTACCGGTATGCGTGCCGAGGACGACCTGACGATGTTGGTTCGTTTCCCCTGTCATCACCTTGAGAAAACTGCGTCCGTCAAGGTTGTCCGGTTGCGGTGACGAGGCCGCGGCGAGGAACATCGGCACGAGGTCAACTAGGGAGACCATGGCGTCGGTCACGGAGTTGGCCGCCGACTTTGTCGGGCCAGCGTACGATGAACGGCACGCGCAAACCTGCGACGTACAAGCACCACTTGGCGAACGGCCAATTTGCTCCCTGGTCGCTAGGCTTGTGTACACGAATAGGGTGTCGTCGCGCAGCCCGCGTTCGTCTACAGCTTTAAGGACATCGCCCAGAAAGGAATCCATACTGGTGACATCAGTGTAGTGGTTGGCGCGGTCCTCACGGGTCTGCGGCGTATCGACGAAGTTGGGGGGCAGACCGATCATGCCAGAATCGACACGAGGTTTAATTCTTTGACTCGCATCCGGGCAACATCACTATACTCGCTGACTTCAGGCGGAATCGACGTGCGGGTACCAGATCAACATCCGCGGCGGCGGCGGCGAATCACATGCGCGCCCAGACCGGCTGCGGAGAGCACGAGCATGGCATAGGTCGAGGGTTCGGGGACGGCATAGTTGAGGTAGATGTCGTTGCCTTCTTGGTACAAACTGAACGAGCTTCCGGACAGTGCCGTGTTGAAGAGCGTGCCGCTGGCATCAACCCAGTTCTCGGTAACGATCGAAAGATTGGTGAAGTTGCTCAGCGTGCCCGAGACATCGTAGAGCAGCCATCCCGCCGCACCGCTGATGTCGGATTTCCACAGCGCGTTGCTCCAATCAACCGTGCTTCCCGTGTAGTTGAAGTTCAAGGTGAGCGTGGTCGGACTCGCGAAATCAAGGTTCCCGCCCACCACAATCTGGTCGAACACGGGCGCCGGACTCCCTTGGGTCGTGGTATTAGCCGTCAACTCCCACAGGACATTGGCGCTGTTGGTGTAAGTCAGATTACTGCTGAACGTTTGGATACCAGGGCTGTTGCCGGGACTGTGCGTGCCGCTAATCGTGGTGGCCCCGCCGATCGTTCCCGATCCGCCGAGAGTCGCGTTGGTCGACACGGTGAGCGTGCTGTTTGTGTGCGTGCTTCCATTGATGAGCAGCTTACCGGCGTTCACCGTGGTCGTGCCGGTGTAGGTGTTGGTGCCATTGAGCGTCCAGGTCCCGGCGTCTTTCTTGACGAGGGAAATGAGCGCGCCCGCATTATTGTTCTGGATCGCGCCGGCAATGACACCGTTGTTGGTGCCCCCGAGAGTCAGCGTGCGGTTCGCCGTGACGGTGCCTTGGGTATTGTTGAACGTGGCTCTCGAGAACGTCAGCGTGCCCGATCCGTTATTTTCAATCACGCCGCCACCGGCGTTAGTGGCGGT
>JBILDG010000133.1:0-5613 GCA_044352715.1 Chthoniobacterales bacterium
CATAATGCCCGGTAGCGCCATTTCGATGCGGGCAACGTCGGCGTCAAGAAGAGCGACGAAGCCGGAGAATTCCTGACCGAGGGTGACCGGGGTCGCGTCTTGCAGATGGGTGCGTCCGATTTTGACGATGGAGGCGAAGGCTTTGGCCTTTGCGTCGAGCGAGTCACGCAGCTCGCGGACGGCGGGAAGAAGGTTGTGCACGACGACCTCGGCCGCGGCGATGGACATCGCGGTGGGGAACGTGTCATTGGACGACTGTGACATATTGACGTCGTCGTTGGGGTGCACGGGGTTTTTCGAGCCCATTTCACCGCCGGCCAGTTCGATGGCCCGGTTCGAAATGACCTCGTTGGCGTTCATGTTGCTCTGCGTTCCGGAACCGGTTTGCCAGATGCGAAGTGGAAAATGCTCGTCGAGCTTGCCGTCGATGACTTCGTCCGCAGCCTTAGCTATGAGTTTAGCTTTGTCGGCTGGAAGTTTTCCAAGGTCTTGATTGACCAAGGCACAGGCTTTTTTGAGGGTGCCAAGGGCGCGGATAAGCTCACGGGGTTTCGTATCGAGACCGATATTGAAGTGAATTAGAGATCGGGCGGTTTGGGCTCCGTAGTAGCGATCGGACGGGACTTCGATGCCGCCCATGCTGTCAGTTTCAGTGCGTGTCTTCATGAGAAAGTGTGAGGCTTGCTGCCGCCGGGCAAGGTAAGAGGAGTGGTGCTCGGGGGGGGACTTGAACCCCCATGCCTTGCGGCATACGCCCCTCAAACGTACGTGTCTGCCATTTCACCACCCGAGCAATTATTTGCGATCATAACGCGGCGATCAGGCCGCGCAAGTTTTTAGGTGCTGCGCTGCGCTCAAGCCGGATAGCCAAGCGCCTTCGACTTTACCTCCCGCAATGGCATCTCCGGCCAAAACAAGCTTGGCAGGGTGATCATAAGAAACGATCTGCTGATTTAGCTCAGGCGCTTGAGTCGCCATAGCATAGCGCCAGCGTTGAACGAATGATGACTGCGGGGCCGATAGATCCTCGCCGACAATCTCGCTTGCGGCGCGAGTCATGGCTTCAGTCAGGTGCGTTTCTTCGGACGCGAAATTTACAGCGCTGAACTCAGCCGTCGCGTGAAAAACCAAAACCGTGCTCTGCGGATGGAGATCTTGTCGTTTGGAGGAGTCATGCCCGATCCATGACAAAACGGGGTGACCCTGGCACTGAATTCCATGCCAAGGAATGATGCGGCGCGAATATCGAGCAGCAACCGCCAAGCACGGCGCCATGGTTATGCGGGCGAGCTTCTCTGCTGCTTCGGGAGCAGCTTGAGAAAGCAGTGATGCAGCTTGGGGAGGGGGCGAGGTAACAAGAAGGGATTTCGATTTGAACGTCCTGCCGTCCTCTGTCGCTAGTGTCCACTGGCGGTCTTCCAAACTGATGGCTATGACCTTGGAGCGGCTGAGGATGTAGTCACAATCAACTCCGGCCAAGTCGCGCCCGAGTGAGGACATGCCTCGGTGGCAAGCGAAACGGGGGTAAGCTTCTGATTCTGGTGAGCGCAATGAACCCCTCGAATATTGATGCAGGCCGCGGGTCCACTCGTGGCAAACACCCCTTTTCAACCAATGATCTACTTGTTCACGAAAAGCGGCAGACCTTGCGGTGAAAAATTGGGATCCATGATCGACCGGAAGCCCCTCCCACCGTCGTGTCGCGGATCGTCCGCCCAACCCGCGGCTTTTTTCCAGAACAAGCACGCTGCAGCCGTGGGCGTTAAGTTCCTTGGCAGCTTCAAGCCCGGCGATTCCCGCACCGATGATCAGAACATCGGCCGTCTCTGGCGTCACTTGGGTCATCAAGATCTGACGGCAAGCTCCCTCAGCAGGGCCTGATGCAATCGGATGCCGGCTTCGAAGTTTTCAATCGGGAAGTTTTCGTCCGGAGCGTGCGCACGGCAGTCGGGTGAAGCGAGTCCGAGCAGCAGAGTGTCCACGCCGAGCAGTTCACGAAAAGTTTGCACAATGGGAATACTGCCACCCTCTCGCATCACGGCGGGAGGATGGCCGAAAGTCTCTTCAAGTGCTCGCAAGGCGGCAGCGCACCAAGGACTTTTGAGATCAATGACGTAGGGCAAGCCACCGTGTCCGCGGATGATTTCCATCTCAACACCGGGAGGTAGTTGTCGTCGGAAAAATATTTCGACCAGATTGAGAGCGCGCTCGGGCCGTTGGTTGGGGACAAGGCGAAAGGTCAACTTAGCCGAGGCCACCGAGGGCAGCACAGTCTTGGTGCCCTGTCCTTGGTATCCGCTGGTGATGCCGTTGATTTCGGCGGTTGGTCGCACTCCTATACGCTCCAAGGTGCTGTATCCGGCCTCACCGAAAAGAGCGGTAACGCCCGTTTCGCGAAAAAAGTCGGCGTCCTTGGCATGTAGCGAAGCAATCGCAGCGCGTTCCACCTCGTCCAAAGTCACGACATCATCATAAAAACCGGGAACGGCGACAGCGCCATTCTCGTTGTGCAAAGAAGCCAGCAGCTTCACCAGAGCCGTGGCGGGATTCATGACTGCGCCTCCGAAAATGCCGGAGTGCAGATCCATTGAAGGACCACGAATGATGACCTCCATGGCTGCGATGCCACGCAGGCTTTGAGTGAGAGTGGGGTAGCCCTCGGCGACCATTCCCGTATCGGAAATGGCAATGACGTCGCACCTCAGATCGTCGCGCCTTGAGCGGATAAGATCCGCCAAGTGCGTGCTGCCGATTTCCTCCTCGCCTTCGACGAGGAAGATCAAGTTGACGGGCAGCGTTCTCTCGCTCTTGAGCAAATGGATGGCACCAAGAATGTGAGCCATGATTTGCCCTTTGTTGTCAGTTGAGCCACGGGCCCAAATCCGTTTGTTACGGATTACAGGTTCAAACGCGGGAGATGACCACAGACCGGCAGGATCTTCCGGCTGCACGTCGTAATGGCCGTAGATCAAAACCGTGGGCCGTCCCGGCACGGATGGACCCCGCGCAAGCACAGCCGGATGTCCACCGGTTTCGGCGACCTCGGCTTGGAAGCCCCCCTTTTTGAGCAAACGGCAAAGCCAATCAGCACATGAGCGCATTTCCAAGCCGTGCTCCGGTTTGGTTGAGACGCTCCTAAAGCGAAGGAAATCCATCAGCAGATCGAGATCGGCGCTTGGATTTTCTGATAGATGTTTCCCAGATGTCGGAGGCATGAAGCTAAATATGGGGTTAACCCTCAGGCAAAGCCACAATTTGTTGTATGAGGGGTTGCCAACTCCGGCAAAGCCCCTTAGATACTTCGATCTGCAGTATTTTCCCCATGTTTCTCAAATCGCTCGAAATTGTCGGCTTCAAGTCGTTTGTCAACAAGACCCATCTTGAATTTCACGAGGGTATCACCTCTGTTGTGGGCCCCAACGGGTGCGGCAAATCGAATATCCTCGACGCGATCCGCTGGTGTCTGGGCGAGCAGTCGGCCAAAGCCCTCCGCGGTGGCGAGATGGCAGATGTCATCTTCAGCGGCACTGACTCGAGGGCGCCGGTCGGGATGGCGGAAGTTTCTTTGACCTTCGGAGGATGTGAGGAGCATCTGGGCACGGAATACAACGAGGTTCGGGTGACGCGGCGTATTTTTCGCGACGGCAAGGGTGAATACTTGATCAACAAAACCCCTTGTCGGTTGCGCGACATTCATGAGCTTTTCATGGATACAGGCATCGGCCGCAGCAGCTACTCCATCATGGAGCAGGGCAAAATCGACCTGATTTTGAGCAGTCGCCCCGAAGACAGGCGGGCGGTGTTCGAAGAAGCAGCCGGCATCACGAAATTCAAGGCACAGAAAAAAGAAGCTCTTCGCAAGCTCGAATACACCGAAGCCAACCTCGTGCGCGTCAATGACATCATGCGCGAAGTCAAACGTCAGATCGGCTCCCTCCAACGCCAAGCCGGCAAAGCTCGTCGCTATCAAGCCTTGTCATCAGACCTCAGAGTGTTGGAGCTGAATCTTGTTCGACGCCAGCATGATGAACTGCGTGTGGCCCAGGAGGATTTACAGGCTAAACTGAAATCTCTCGAAACCCGCTGGAACGATACGTCAACTGCCTTGGAGGATGGTGAAAGAGTTGTCGCTGGACACCGCAGCCGACTGGCCGAGTTGGAGCAACAAGTCGAAGCATCGCGTCAATCGATGCAATCCTCCCGAGACCGGATGGTTCAGGCGCAAAGCCGGGCAGCTCACAACGAGGAGACATGCGCCCAGCTCCGCGAAAATATTACGCGCTGCGAGTCGGAGATTCACGCCGCGCGCGAGCGTCAGCAAGTGCAACGCGATGAAATGTCGCGTGCCGACGAACAACTCGCCAAGGTTTCAGCAGAATTGGCGGAACGCGCCGCTTCCCTCGACGCTCTGCAAGCTCGGTTGCGCGACAGCGCGGGCCGCAGGCAATCCACACAGCAATCGCTCGAAGCTCTGCGTGCTGAAATAAGCAAAACAGAGAACGAATCCCTTCGTTTGCAAGGTGAGTTGGCCGGATTGGAAGCCCGACGCGAGGCGGCCCAGAATCGAATCGAGTCACTCGAGGCCGAAGGGCGTCAGTTTTTCACGCAGCAGACAGCGGCGCGGCAACGTCTGGAGGAGATGTCGTCTCACGTGCAGGCTGCCGCAGACTCCTTGCGAGCCGCCGAAACGGACTCCGCCAATGCGGAAGCGACCCTTGAAAGCAGTGAACTAGAACGTCAACGCGTCGAGAAAGAAATATCCGAAACACAACGTGCCTTGGCTCAGATCCAGTCGCGGCTGGAAGTGCTGGAGCAGCTTAACCTCGAAGGCGAGGGGGCCACGCCCGGAGCTCAGGCCGTTCTGCGCGGCCTTGATCGTCCCGAGCACTTCAAGCCAGCCATACGCGGGATGCTCGGCAGTCTCTTGCAAGTTGAGAGTGGCTTTCTTGGTGCCATTGAGGCGGCTCTCGGAGCGCGTGGTGACACCATTGTTCTCAACGAGAAGTCCGGCGCGCGCGAGATTCTGCAATCGCTGTATGACCACAAAATGGGGCGTGCCAGCTTGGTTGCACCCGACGACTCGCATCAAACCGATCAAATGCCCGCTCCTGCAGGCTCGCTTGGATGGGCCGCAGATCGCGTCCGCTGTGAGGGAGACGACCTGCAACGTTTGGTCCGGAGAATTCTGCACGGGGTGGCTTTAGCCACCAACATTGATCATGCAACCAATCTTCGGGAGCAGTATCCCGCAACAGCTTTTGCCACGCAGCACGGTGAGTTGATTGATGCCGCCGGGATCATCACCGGCGGGCGGGCTGATGAGGGCGTCACATCGGCGCTGCAGCGACGCGATGAAATTCTTGCGCTCGGAACCCACTTGTCCAAGTTGAAGGACGACATCGCCCGACTCGAGTCCGCCCGACAAGCAGTGCTGACCGCGCGCGAAGCGCGCAAATCGGCAGTTGAATCCGCTCGCGCCAATGCTCGCATTCGTCAAAACGAGTTGGCTTCCCTGCGTGCCAATCATGGTCTCTTGGAAAAAGAATTGCAGGAGGCAGAAAACCGCAAAACCTCGCTCGCCCGCGAACAGGAACGCGCGGCCCAAGATCTCGA